>NZ_WBKS01000014.1:0-75138 GCF_008868145.1 Micromonospora sp. AMSO1212t | reverse complement strand
GGCCGGGCGTACCGCCGCCAACTGCCGCTCCACCTCGGCGAAGTGGTCCGGGGCGAGCGGGCCCCGGACCAGCGCGGCCGCGTTCTCCTCGACCTGGGCCACGGTCCGGGCGCCGGGGATCGGCACGGCCCTGTCGCTGCGCGCCCAGATCCACCCGATCGCCCCCTGCGCGAGGGTGCGCCCGTCGGCGGTCAGCGCGTCGCGCACGGCGGCGACCCGGCGCAGCCACTCCGGGGCGGGCCGGCCGCTGCGGAACCACTCCAGCCAGGTCGGCCCGAGTCCGCGTACGTCGTCGCGGGGCAGCGTGGACTCCGGCGTGTACTTGCCGGTGAGCAGACCCATTCCGAGCGGCCCCCGGGCCAGGCTGGCCAGGTCGTGCTTGTCGCAGGCGTCGAGCATGGCCGGGGCGTCCCGGAGCACCGACAGCGCGTGCTGCACGGCGGCGGCGCCGCGGGCGACCTGGGCGAAGGCGGCGGCCCGGTCGGCCCGGTCGGTGCTCCACCCGTACGAGCGGACCAGGCCGGCGTCGACCAGGTCGTCGAGCGTGCCGACGAGTGCCTCGGCCCGGGGCAGCGGCAGGTCGCCGAGGTGCAGTTGGTAGAGGTCGATCCAGTCGGTGCCCAGCCGGCGCAGCGAGTCGGTCACCGCCCGGCGCAGGTAGTGCGGGGAGGCGTTCTCCCCGGTGGCCTGCCGGGCGCGCTCGTCGAACGTGTAGCCGAACTTCGTGGCGATCACCGCCTCGTCGCGCCGGCCGGCGAGCGCCCGCCCGAGCACCCGCTCGCCGTGCCCGGCGCCGTACGTGTCGGCGGTGTCGAACAGCGTGACGCCGAGGTCGAGCGCGCGGCGGACGGCGCGTACCGACTCGTCGTCGTCGACTTGGCCCCAGCCCAGCGGGCGGGCGCCCTCGGCCCACGGGCCGCCGATCGCCCAGCAGCCCATGCCGAGGGCGCTCACCTCGATGCCGCTGCGCCCCAACTGTCGCTTGTCGACTGCCACCGCCGCATCCTGTCATCTTCCGGGCACCCGCGGGCCGATTCGTCACCTCACCGTGCGGCCCCGGTGACGCATCGTGGCCCCCGCGCCGACGGTCGTGCTGGAGAGCGATATACCCCAGAGTCATAGATATGACCAGGAGTCATATCGCTCCGAGGTGGTCCTCTCGGCCGGAGATGTGCCGGAAGACCTCAGCGGGCGTAGGCCAGCAGCACCGGCGCGTCCTGGCCCGGCCAGGCACCGGTGAGCCCGCCGGTCGCCGGGACGTCGGCCGGTACGGGCCGCCGGACCAGCGCCAGCTCGACGCCTCCGCCCCGGACCGCCGTGACGGGACCGACGGCCGGAGCACCGGCCGCCGAGCCACCGTCGGAAGAACCACGGCTGCCCGACAGCGTCATGCTCGCCGGGCGCACCTCGCGCTTCCCGTCGGCCTCGAAGTACTCCTCGGCCTGCCCGGCGTCGGCGAGCACGGCGGCGGCCAGCAACGGCGCGTACACCGGGTCGCCGCAGGCGTCGTACACCCAGCGGCGGCCGAGCACCGAGTGCTCGACGAGGCCGACGAAGAAGTCGTCCGCCCCGTCCAGCGGCGCGCCCCGGTAGGTCAGCGGCACCTGGAGCACCGGGCCGTCACCGGCGCGGACGAGCAGTGTCTCGACGCCGACCTCGCCGGCCGGGTCGTCGAACCGGTACGCCGCGACGCGGGTGACCTCCGCGCCCGCCTCGCCGGCGAACCAGGACCGGCCGGGCAGCCAGGGTACGAGCAGCTCCAGTTTCGAGGGGCGCAGTTCCGCGCGGTGCAGGAGGGCCATGCGCAAGATCGTACTGTCGGAACGGTCCGCCGTCAGGCCGCCGCCCACGCCTTGGCGAGCAGTTCCCGGGTGTCGGCGAGCAGCTGCGGCAGCACCTTCGTCCGGCCGATCACCGGCATGAAGTTGGCGTCGCCGCCCCAGCGCGGCACCACGTGCTGGTGCAGGTGCGCGGCGATGCCCGCGCCCGCCACGCCGCCCTGGTTCATGCCCAGGTTGAAGCCGTGCGCGCTGGAGACGTGCCGGACCACCCGCATGGCGGCCTTGGTGAACGCGGCAAGCTCGACCGTCTCCGGCTCGTCCAGCTCGGTGTAGTCGGCCACGTGCCGGTAGGGGCAGACCAGCAGGTGCCCGGGGTTGTACGGGTACAGGTTGAGCACCGCGAAGACGTGCTCACCCCGGGCCACCACCAGGCTCTCCTCCGCCGGCAGCCCGGGTGCCAGGCAGAACGGGCAGCCGGTCGGCTTCTCGTACCCGCCCTCGGGCCGGTCCTCGCCGGAGATGTAGGTCATCCGGTGCGGCGTCCAGAGCCGGTCCAGCCCGTCCGCCAGACCGTTGTCGCCGCCGTACCCGGTGTCCCGCTCCGCCCCTGTCACACAGGCGATCCTACGATCCGGGCCGGGCCGCCGCCGAACCGCGCCGCCGCCCCGGCGGCGCGGTCGCGGACCGTCTACTCGGCGGCGGTGGCGGTGGGGCCGGCGTTGGTGCGGGACTCCACCACCTCGCGGACGTGCGCCACCGCCTCGTCGATCGGTACGCCGTTGCGCTGCGAGCCGTCGCGGTAGCGGAACGAGACGGTGCCGGCGGCCACGTCGTCGTCCCCGGCGATCACCATGAACGGGATCTTCTGCTGCTGCGCGTTGCGGATCTTCTTCTGCATCCGGTCGTCGCCCAGGTCCACCTCGGCGCGGATGCCGTGCCGGCGCAGCGTCGCGGTGAAGTCGGCCAGGTAGTCGCCGTGCTCCTCGCGGATCGGGATGCCGACCACCTGCACCGGCGCCAGCCAGGCCGGGAACGCGCCCGCGTAGTGCTCGGTGAGCACGCCGATGAACCGCTCGATCGACCCGAACTTGGCGCAGTGGATCATCACCGGCTGCTGCCGGGTGCCGTCGGCGGCCTGGTACTCCAGCCCGAAGCCCTTGGGCTGGTTGAAGTCGTACTGGATGGTCGACATCTGCCAGGTCCGGCCGATCGCGTCCTTGGCCTGCACCGAGATCTTCGGGCCGTAGAACGCCGCGCCGCCCGGGTCCGGCACCAGCTCGAGGCCGGTCTCCAGCGCGCACTGCTCCAGCACGGCGGTGGCCGTCGCCCAGTCGGAGTCGGAGCCGACGAACTTGTCCGGCCGGGAGTCGTCGCGGGTCGACAGCTCCAGGTAGAAGTCGTCGATGCCGAAGTCGCGCAGCAGGCTGAGCACGAAGCCGAGCAGGTGCTTGATCTCGGCCGGCGCCTGCTCCTTCGTGCAGTAGGAGTGCGAGTCGTCCTGGGTGAAGCCGCGCACCCGGGTCAGGCCGTGGATCACACCCGACTTCTCGTACCGGTAGACCGACCCGAACTCGAACAGCCGCAGCGGCAGCTGCCGGTAGGACCGCCCGCGCGACCGGTAGATCAGGTTGTGCATCGGGCAGTTCATGGCCTTGAGGTAGTAGTCGCTGCCCTCCATCTCCATCGGCGGGAACATCGTGTCCTTGTAGTAGGGCAGGTGTCCCGAGGTGTGGAAGAGACCTTCCTTGGAGATGTGCGGCGTGCCGACGTAGTCGAAGCCCTCCTCGATGTGGCGCGCCCGGACGTAGTCCTCCATCACCCGCTTGAGCACGCCGCCCTTGGGGTGGAACACCGGCAGGCCGGACCCGATCTCGTCGGGGAAGCTGAACAGGTCGAGGTCCGCGCCGAGCTTGCGGTGGTCGCGGCGGGCGGCCTCCTCCAGCAGCTTCAGGTACGCCTTGAGCTCGTCCCGGGTCGGCCACGCGGTGCCGTAGACGCGCTGGAGCTGCGGGTTCTTCTCCGACCCGCGCCAGTACGCGGCGGCCGAGCGCATCAGCTTGAACGCGCCGATCAGCCGGGTGTTCGGCAGGTGCGGGCCGCGGCACAGGTCCGACCAGCAGACCTTGTCCTCGTTCGCGGCGAGGTTGTCGTAGATGGTCAGCTCGCCGCCGCCCACCTCCATCACCTCGGAGGAGTCCAGCCCTTCCCCCTTGACGTCGATCAGCTCCAGCTTGAACGGCTCGGCGGCCAGCTCGGCCCGCGCCTCGTCCAGGTCGGCGAACCGGCGGCGGCGGAACCGCTGGCCGGACTTGACGATCTCCTGCATGCGCTTCTCGAGCTTGGCCAGGTCGTCCGGCTGGAACGGCTTGTCGACGCCGAAGTCGTAGTAGAAGCCGTTCTCGATCGGCGGGCCGATGCCGAGCTTCGCGTCGGGGAAGACGTCCTGCACCGCCTGGGCCAGCACGTGTGCGGTGGAGTGGCGCAGCACGTTCAACCCGTCCGGGCTGTCCAGGGTGACCGGGTCGACCGCGACGTCCTCGGCCGGGCGCCAGTCCAGGTCGCGGAGCTGGCCCTGCGGATCGCGGACCACCACGATCGCCTTCGGCCCGCTCGTCGGCAGGCCGGCCGCGGCCACCGCGTCGGCCGCCGTGGTCCCGGCGGCGACGACGACGGGGTCGGCCACGACGGGGGTACGGGGTGCGGACACGGTGACTCCTGTCGTCGACGATACGGAAGGGCCGGTGACCGGCCCCTGCGATGCTATCGGTCGCCCGGACCCGGACCGCCGCCGACGCCGGTGCCCGTCCTCGGCGAGTTCCGTGCCGTGTTGAACCTTTTCGCCCCGCCGCCCGAACTACCAGGTGGGGCCGGAGCCGGAGCCGGCCCCAGCCGAGAAGGATGGGGACGACCATGAGGATGACCCGTCAGGGCCGGTGGGCGGCTGCGCTGCTGGCGGCCGTACTCGCCGGGGCGGTGAGCTGGCCGGGCGCGGCGAACGCGGCCGGGGTGACCGTCACGACCTCGCCCGCCCAGGTACGCCAGGGCGACGCGATCGAACTGTCGGTGCTGGTGCCGGCGGACAGGCCCGGCACGCGGACCACCCGGATCGAGCTGACCATGCCCGCCGACGCCCCGATCGGCGAGGTGTACCCGCTGTCGGTGCCGGACTGGGCGCCGACCATCACCACCCGCACGCTCGACCAGCCCGTCCCCGGCATGCACGCGGCCGAACTGAACCAGGTGACCCACGCGGTGAGCTGGCTGCGGATGCCCGGCACCGGCACCGGGCCGGCCCGGCTGCCGCTGGGCATGGGGCCGATGCCCGCCACCGACCGGCTCACGTTCACAGTCGTGCAGACGTACGACGACGGCACCGTGGTCCGGTGGGCGGACCCGGCGGGCGGCGCGCACCCCGCGCCGACGGTCGAGCTGCTGCCGCCGCTGCCGGGCACCGTGACGCACGACGGCGGCGCCGGTACGAACGGCGGCGCGCACGGCGGTCACGGCGCGGCGGGCGGCCCCGGCGCTGCCGGTGGGGCGCAGGGCGGTGCGGCAGGCGACGCGGCACCGGCGGCCGACGACGGACCGAGCGCGGACCTGCTGCTCGGCGGCGGCCTGCTCGCCGGGCTGGCCGGTGGCGCGGCGATCGGCTGGCTGCTCAGTCGCCGCCGGCGCGACACCATGACCCTCCCGCACGACAGCAACGGCGCCCTCGAAGCCGGCGAGCCCGTCACCGCCGGCGCCGTCACCGCGCGTCCCTGACCGCCCCGGGACCACCGAAGATCCTGGTGCGAAAGTGCCCCTGTGAGGGCCCTTTGCCACCAAGATCTCGGGCTCGCCGCGGTGGACCCGTCAGGTGGGGGCGGTGAGCCAAGCGGGCAGCGGCTCGCGGGCGGTCAGCCAGCCCTCCAGCACGCCGCCGGGCCTGCCGATCCCGGTGTACGCGGCCACGATCCCGCCCACGATGGCGGCTGTGGTGTCTACGTCCCCGCCCGCCTCCACGCAGGCGCGGATCGCGGCGGGGTAGTCGTGCAGCAGCGTGGCGGCGACCCAGAGCGTGAACGGGACGGTGTCCTGCGCGGTGACCCGGGAGCCGTTGCCGAGCGCGTCGGCCGCCTCGGCGGCGGAGTGTCCGAGCAACGCGGCGGCCCGGCGTGCCCCCCGGTGCACCTCACCGGCCGGGTCGAGCGCCCCGGCGACGGCGGTGAGCAGCCGGGCCGGGTCGGGCCGGCCGCCGTCGAGGCGGGCCCGGGCGGCGAGCGAGGCGGCGACCGCCACAGCCACCGCACCGGCGACGCCCTCCGGGTGGGCGTGGGTCACCTCGGCGGAGGCGCGAGCCTGCTCGGCGGCGCGCCGGGTGGAGTCGGCGTGCCAGGCGCCGAGTGGCGCGACGCGCATGGCCGCGCCGTTGCCGCAGGAGCCCTGCCCGTCGAAGGCGGAAGCGGCGGCCACCGGCCACGGTGTGCCGGTGCGGATCAGCCGCAGGATCGTCACCGCGCCGGGCCCGTACCCGCGGTACGGCTCGCAGCGCTGCGCGAACGCCAGCGCCAGCCGGTCCCGGTCGATGCGGCCGGCGGCGGCCAGCTCGGCCACCACCGAGCAGGCCATCTCGGTGTCGTCGGTCCACTCCCACGGCGGCGCGGGCAGCCGGCCGGCGGCGAGGTCGTCCGGGCGCCGGCCGGGGACGAAGAACTGGGAGCCGAGGGCGTCGCCCACCGACAGGCCGGCCAGCGCGTCGCGGGCGAGCGCGAGGCGGGTGTCGGGGAAGAGCGTGAACGTCATCGCCGTCCCAGCTTGCCCGCTTCCGCGGACCGCCGCAACGCGACCGGCTTGCCACGCCGAGTACGGTGCTGACGTGGCAACCGTCCTGCTGGTCGAAGACGACCACGTCGTGCGCGGCGCCATGCTGCGGTCGCTGACCGACCGGGGGCACGCGGTGCACGCCGTCGGCACCGCGCTGGACGCGCTGCGCCGGGTCGCCGCGGAGACACCCGATCTCGTGGTGCTCGATCTCGGTCTGCCCGATTTGGACGGCTCGGACGCGCTGCGCATGCTGCGCGGCATCACCGACGTGCCGATCATCATCGCCACCGCCCGCGACGACGAGCAGTCGGTGGTACGGCTGCTGCGCGCCGGGGCGGACGACTACATGGTCAAGCCGTTCACCGGGGCGCACCTGGACGCCCGGATCACCACTGTGTTGCGCCGGGCCGGCCGGGCCAGCCGTACCGTGGCTCCGGCCGTGCACACGGTCGGCGGCCTGCGCGTGGACGTGGGCGAGCGCAGCGCGGTGCTGGACGGGGAGGCGCTGGCCCTGACCCGCAAGGAATTCGACCTGCTGGCGTATCTCGCCGCACGTCCCGGCCGGGTAGTGTCCCGGCGGGAACTCTTGGAGGAGGTATGGCGGCAGCCATCGGTCGGCGAGGACCAGACCATCGACGTTCACCTGTACTGGCTCCGCCGCAAAATGGGCGAGTCCGCGGCGAAGCCGCGTTACCTGCGCACCGTGCGGGGGGTCGGCTTCCGGCTGGTGGCGCCGGACTGAGGCTCACGCTCGCCGGGCTCACCGCCGGCCTGTGCGGCCTGATCGCGCTCGCCTTCCTCGTCCCGCTCGGGCTCACCCTCGCCGACCGGACGCGGGAGGCGGAGCTGGCCGACGCCGCCCGACGGGCCGCGCTGGTGACCGGCGCGCTGGCGGTCAGCACGGACACCGCGACGATCGAACGGGCGGTGGCCGCCGCGGCCGGCGACGATCCGGCCCTGCGTCCGGTCGTGCACGGCATCGGCGCGGACGAGTCGGCCGGCCGGGCGAACGCGCGCGTGCTGGCCGACGCCGCCGCGCAGCGGCGTTCGGTGGTGACCGAGGTGGACGGCGGGGTGCTGCGGCTGGACCCGGTGGTGCTCGGTGACCGGGTCGCCGTGGTGGAGGTCTTCGTCCCCGACGAGGTGCTCGACTCCGGCGAGGGCGGGCGGTGGCTGCTGCTGCTCGCGATCGGCCTGGCGCTGGTCGGCGCGGCGGTCGCGGTGGTCGACCGGGTGGCGGCCCGGGCCGTGGACGCCACCGGCGACCTGGTCAAGGCGGCGCTCGCGGTGGGCGACGGCGAGCTGGGGGTACGGGTCGAGCCGACCGGCCCGCGTGAGCTGGCCGAGGCCGGGCACGCGTTCAACCGGATGACGGAACGGCTGGTGGCGCTGCGCGCCGACGAGCACGAACTGGTCGCCGACCTGTCGCACCGGCTGCGTACGCCGCTGACCGCGCTGCGGCTGGACGCCGAGGCGCTGGAGTCCGACGACACGAGCATCGGCACGTTCAGTGAGGCGGAGCTGGACCGGCGGCGCGGCATCCGGCGTATCCGGCAGGCGATCGTCACTCTGGAGGGCGAGGTCGACCAGCTCATCAAGACGACCCGCAAGGCGGTCGCCCAGGAGACCGCGCCGGCGTCGTGCGACGTGAGCGAGGTGGTCCGGGACCGGATGGTCTTCTGGTCGGCGCTGGCCGGGGACCAGAACCGGCCGCACCGGGTGGTCGGCGCGCAGTTGCGGATCCCGGCGCCGGTGCCCCGCGCCGAGCTGGCCGCCGCGCTGGACGCGGTGATCGGCAACGTGTTCCGGTACACGCCGCAGGGCACCGCGTTCGAGGTGGCGGTGAGCCGCCGGGACGGCTGGGTGGCGATCCGCATCGACGACGCCGGGCCGGGCATCGCCGACCCGGACCGGGCGTTGCGGCGGGGCGAGAGCGACAAGGGCTCCACCGGGCTCGGACTGGACATCGCCAAGCGGGTCGCGTTGCAGGCGAACGGTTCGGTGAGCATCGACCGGGCCCGGCTCGGCGGGGCGAGCGTGGTGATGCTGCTGGCCGACCCGGACGCGGCGCCCCGGCCGGTGAACCGGTTCGGGCTGGTCGGGCGGATGGCCCGGGAGGCACGCGAGCCGCGTCCCGGGCGGCGCTGGCCGCGCCCGCGCTGACCCCCGTGGCTGTGTACGGGCGCAAGTTCTCCTTAAAGGTGGTTTAACGACGGCCGAAAAACCGGCGTGAACTGTCAGGATCGCTGACAGAACCCATCAGTTCCGTCGGCCGGGACGCCCCGTAAGACCTTCCGGCCGACGGATCATGCGCGCGGCGGGAGTCCGGTCCCCCCACACCTCGCTCCCGTCGCGCGCGCTCTCTCCCCCGTCGATCCCGGGCGCGAGGTGACCGTCATGCCACCGGCCGTCAGTCGTCTGCTCCGCTGGGCCGCCGTCATCGGCCTGGGCGTCGCGCTCACGCTCGCGGCCTGGCAGGATCCGGTGCTCGCGCACGGTCCCGTCCGGCCCGCGCCCGTGGCTCCCGGCCCCGCCGCCGCGCTGTCCGCGCTGGCGCTGTCCGGGCTGCTGCTGACCGCGCGGCGCCGGCCGCCCCGGTTGTCCCGGCGGCCGGCGCCGGTACGGCCGCTCAGCGCGCCGCGCTCGCCAGGTACGCGTCGATCTCGGCGGTGATCCGGGCCTGCTCGGCCGGTGCCAGGAACGCCGCGGCGACCGCGTCGCGGGCCAGCGCGGCCACCCCGTCCGGGCCGAGTCGCAGCAGCCGGGCGGCCACCGCGTACTCGTCGTTGAGCGTGGTGCCGAACATCGGCGGGTCGTCGGAGTTGATGCTGATCGGCACGCCGGCGTCGACCAGCCGGGGCAGCGGGTGCTCGTCCAGGCTCGGTACGGCCCGCGTGCGCACGTTGGAGGTCGGCGAGATCTCCAGCGGGATGCGCTGCTCGGCGAGGTGGGCCAGCAGCGCCGGGTCCTGCGCGGCGGAGATGCCGTGGCCGATCCGTTCGGCGCCCAGCTCGCGCAGCGCGTCCCAGATCGTCTCCGGGCCGGTGGTCTCGCCGGCGTGCGGGACCGAGCGCAGCCCGGCGGCCCGGGCCTGGTCGAACCAGGGCTTGAACTGCGGCCGGGGCACCCCGATCTCGGGGCCGCCGAGGCCGAAGCTGATCAGCCCGTCCGGTCGTTCGTCGAGCGCGATCCGCAGCGTCTGCTCGGCGGCGGGCAGCCCGGCCTCGCCGGGGATGTCGAAGCACCAGCGCAGCGCGATGCCGAAGTCGGCCTCGGCGCGCTTGCGGGCGTCCTCGATCGCCTCGCAGAACGCCGGGGCCGGGATGCCGCGGTTGACGTGCGAGTACGGCGTGACGGTCAGCTCGGCGTAGCGGACCTGCTGGCGGGCCAGTTCCCGGGCGACCTCGTGGGTGAGCAGCCAGACGTCGTCGGCGTCGCGGATCAGGTCCACCACGCTGAGGTAGACCTCGATGAAGTGGGCGAAGTCGCGGAACGCGAAGTAGTCGGCGAGCGCCTCCGGGTCGGCCGGGACAGGGCTGCGTCCCTCGTGCCGGGCGGCCAGCTCGGCGACGATCCGGGGCGAGGCCGAGCCGACGTGGTGCACGTGCAGCTCCACCTTGGGCAGTCCGGCGATGAAGGTGGGCAGGTCGGTCACGAGTTCTCCTCTGCGCGGGCGCCGGTACGCGCCACCATGAAGATCCGGCGGAACGGGAAGTACACCTGACCCTGCCGCACCGGGTACGCCTGCGCGAGCCGTACCCCCAGCTCGGCGCGGAAGGCGGCCCAGCCGGCGGCGTCCAGCGCGGCGCGGACCGGGCGCAGCGCCGTGCCCTCCATCCAGGCCAGCACCGGATGGCCGGTGCCGGTGGCGGGCAGCAGATGCACGTACGTAGTCTCCCAAGCGTCGACCGCGCAGCCCGCGTCGGTCAGCAGCGTGGCGTAGCCGACCGGCTCGTCGACTGGTGCCTCGCGCAGCTTTCCGGCGAGCGCGTCGCGCCACCGGTCCTCCGCGGCGACGGAGCGCAGCAGCCGGTGCGAGGGAGCGTCGAAGTTGCCGGGCACCTGGAACGCCATCCACGCGCCGGTCGGCAACGCGCCCGCCCAGCGGCGGAGCAGGTCGCGGTGTTCGGGCACCCACTGGAGCACGGCGTTGCCGACCAGCACGTCCACGTCCGGCTCCGGCCGCCAGTCGCGGACGTCGCCGACGGCGTACGTGACCGGGCCGCCCTCGGCGCTCGCCCGTTCGATCATCTCCGGGGAGGAGTCGAGGCCGGTGATCCGGCTGGCGGGCCAGCGGCCGGCGAGCGTGGCGGTGAGGGTGCCGGGGCCGCAGCCGAGGTCGACCACGGCGCGCGGGTGCGCGGCGCCGACGCGGGCCAGCAGGTCGTGGAAGGGCCGGGAGCGCTCGTCGCCGTAGCGCAGGTAGGTGCGCGGATCCCACATGACAGCCTCCAAACCGTACGTACGTCTTGCTAGACCGTACGGCCCGCCGCGCGCGACGGCAACCCGCTCACTAGGCTCGACCGGGTGGAACAGCGCAGCTTCGACCGGCTCGGCCGGCACGTCGGCATCATCGGACTCGGCGCGTGGCAGCTCGGCGCGGACTGGGGCGAGGTCAGCGAGGACGCGGCGCTCGCCGTGCTCGCCGCCGCCGTCGACGCGGGCGTCACCTTCCTGGACACCGCCGACGTGTACGGCGACGGCCGCAGCGAGGCCCTGATCGGCCGGTTCCTGCGCTCCCGCCCCGGACACGGGCTGACGGTGGCGACCAAGATGGGCCGCCGGGTGGAGCAGACGCCCGAGGCGTACACCCTCGACAATTTCCGGGCCTGGACCGACAGGTCCCGCGCCAACCTCGGCGTCGACACGCTCGACCTGGTGCAACTGCACTGCCCGCCCACCGCCGTCTTCGCCGACGACCGGGTCTTCGACGCGCTGGACACGCTCGTCGCCGAGGGTCGCGTGGCCGGGTACGGCGTCAGCGTGGAGACCTGCGACCAGGCGCTCACGGCCATCGCCCGGCCCGGTGTGGCCAGCGTGCAGATCATCCTCAACGCGGTCCGGCACAAGCCCCTGGAGCAGGTGCTGCCCGCCGCCGCTGCCGCCGGAGTCGGGATCATCGCCCGGGTGCCGCTTGCGAGCGGTCTGCTCTCCGGCCGGTACGACGAGAACACCACGTTCCCGGCGAACGACCACCGCACGTTCAACCGGCACGGCGAGTCGTTCGACGTGGGCGAGACGTTCTCCGGCGTCGACTACGACAGCGGCCTGGCCGCGGTACGCCGGCTCGCGCCGCTGGTCGGCGACGACCGCACGATGGCGCAGTTCGCGCTGCGATGGATCCTCGACCAGCCCGGCGTGACGGTGGTGATCCCCGGCGCCCGCTCCCCAGAGCAGGCACGGCGCAACGCCGAGGCGGCCGGGCAGCCGGCACTGACCGAGGTGGAGCTGGCCGCGGTGCGGGCCACCTACGACGAGCTGATCCGCCCGCAGGTGCACGACCGGTGGTGAGCCGGCCGGCCGGCGCGGCATCGCCGGGCGCTCGCGGCGGCGGGCATGCTGGAGCGGGACTGTCGTCGTCGGAGGGGGAACGATGAGGGGTTGGTTCCGGCTCACCCTGGGGCTGCTCGCCGTGGTGCTCGGTGCGCTGTGGACGGTGCTGGGCCTCGGGTACGTCGAGGGCAGCGCGATCAGCGATCAGCGGATCTGGGCGCTGGCCGGGCCGGTGCTCGTCCTGTTCGGACTGGCCGGGCTCTGGTGGGGCATGCGGGCACGGCGCCGCTGAGGCGCCGGGCACGGCGAAGCCCCGCCTCCCGTGCGGGATGCGGGGCTTCCGGCACCGGCCGGCGCGGCCGGTGCGGTGAGACTCAGATGGGGCGGACCTGCTCGGCCTGCGGACCCTTCTGACCCTGGGCGATCTCGAACTCCACCCGCTGGTTCTCCTCCAGCGTGCGGTAGCCGCTGGACTGGATGGCCGAGAAGTGGACGAACACGTCAGCACCCCCGCCGTCGACGGTGATGAAGCCGAAGCCCTTGTCAGCGTTGAACCACTTCACGGTTCCCTGCGCCATGTGTATCTCCTTCTAAAACTGGCGGCCGAGCACGCCGTGCGGCCGATTGGCCGTTTTCGAGCAGCGGCGCCTGAGGCGGCCCCCAATGCAGGAGACTTCTCTCAACCCACGCGTCTCTCAACAGCGTGAGACAGCAAACCACGTACGCAAAAACTTCGCACAGCCTAGCGGACGAAATTCTCCGACATGTGACCTGAAGGTCGCGCGGACGGCGCTGCGCGGCCCTGCCGGAGCCATGCGAAAGGCCCCCTCCCCACGCTCGGGAAAGGGGCCTTTCCGGCCTTTTCGTCAGTCCGGCCAGCGACCGGTCAGCCGGCGTACGCCCACCGCTCCGCCCCGGTCGACGGCGGCCCGCACCACCGCGAAGATGGCCCCCTGCAGGGCCGCGGCGGCCAGCACCTCACCCCAGCGGCGCTCCTCGTCGGTGGCGCTCGGCGCCTCACCGTCGCCCGCCGTCACCTTCCAGACCTGGCGGAAGATCGCTCCGGCGACGGTACCGGCGGCCAGGCCGAGCAGCACCCCCACCGGTCGGTACGCCGCCTTGCCGATCTTCCCGCTCACCTGCGCCTCCCTCGGACGATCACCAGCACAACCGCGGTCACCAGCGCGCCGGCCGCGATGGCCGCCCACGGCAACGGGTTGCGCCCGACCGCCTCACCCTTCTCGTACGCCTGCGCCCGGACCAGCCGGGCCCGCTCCGCCGCCCGCCCGCGCACCCGGGCCGCGGTCAGCGACGCCTGCTCACGCATCCGCGCCTTCGCCGCCTCGGCGGAGTGCCGCACCAGCGCCTTCGGATCGGCCCTGGCCGCGAGCAGCTCCATCGTCTCACCGAGCTCCACCCGGGTCCGGCGGATCTCCTCCCGGAGCGCCGCCACGTCCCCGGTCCCGTTACCGGTCATGCCCGCCTCCCGTCCTTCACCGCGGCGGTGACCGTGTCGACGTCCGCCCGAACGCTGCGGACCGCCGCCTCGGGCACCGGCGGGACGGCACGGCTGACCTGCTTCTTGCCCACCAGCGCCAGGATCCCGGCGAGCAGGAACAGCGCCACCGCCACGATCAGGGCGGCCAGCCACGCCGGCATGACAAGCGCCAGCAGCAGGATCACGGTGGCGACCAGGGCGCCGGCGCCGTAGAGCGCCATCACCCCGCCGCCGCCGAACAGACCGATCCCGATCCCGGCGTGCTTGCCCTTCTGGGTCAGCTCCGCACGGGCCAGGGCCAGCTCGTCCCGCACCAGGCGGGTGACCTGCTCGGTGGCGCGCTGCACCAGTTCGGCGGTGGACGGCTCGCTCCCGGTCCGCGACGTGCTGCGACTCGCGACGTCAGCCATGCTGTCCTCCTTTCGTCATCACCGCGCTGTATGCCCGGAGTCGCCGCCCGTCAATCCTGCGCGGAGCGGCCGGTCCACCCGGCCGCCCGCCGCCGCAATCCGGTGCCGGGCACCGGATCCGGGGCGTGCGCACCACGTCCCCCGCAACCGCCCGGCCAAACCCGTCCGGCCCGAAAGCCGCTCGAACGCGGGAACCCCCGGCGCCGTGGGCGGCCGGGGGTCCCGATCGGGGTACGGGTCAGCGACGTGCCTCGGCGTGCTCCTCCCGGCCCACGAACGTCTCGCTGCGGGCCTCACCGTCGTCGCTGCCGCCGAAGACACGCGCGTCGTCGGGCGCCTCGGTGCCGGCCGGACGGCGCACCGGGCGGCGCGGCTGCATCGCCTGCCAGGGCAGCGGGCCGGTGGTGTCGCCGAACTCGGCGCGCAGCCGGGGCAGGGCGGTCGGGCGCTGGTCACGTACCCAGGTCACCAGGTGCTCGCGGACCAGGCACCGCAGGTCCCACAGGCTGCCCGCGTCGGCGGCGCTGACCAGCGCGCGGGCCTTGACCATGCCGCCGGTCGCGTCGGTCACCTGGAGCACGCAGACCCGGCCGTCCCACAGCTCGGTGCCTTCGCACAGGCGGCGCAGTTCCTCCCGCATCGCCTGCACCGGAACTGCCCAGTCCAGCTCGAACTCGGCGGTGCCGAGTACCGCCGCCTCGGTACGGGTCCAGTTCTGGAACGGCCGGCTGGTGAAGTACGAGGTGGGCAGGATCAGCCGGCGGTCGTCCCAGATCTGCACCACCACGTAGCTGAGCGTCAGCTCCTCGATCCGGCCCCACTCCCCCTCGACCACCACCACGTCGTCCAGGCGTACCGCGTCGCTGAACGCGAGCTGCAGGCCGGCGAAGACGTTGGCGAGCAGGCTCTGCGCGGCGAGCGCGGCGACCGCGGCGATCACACCGGCGGAGGTCAGCACACCGGCGCCGACTCCGCGTACGGCCGGGAACGTCATCAGCATCACGCCGACCGTGAGGATCACGATCACCGCGATGGTGAGCCGGCGCAGCAGCACCACCTGTGTACGCACCCGGCGGGCGTGCCTGTTGTTCGGCACGTCGACCCGGAACCGGGCCAGCGCGGTGTCCTCCGCCACCACCAGCAGCGAGGCCACCAGCCAGGCGACGGCGGCGATCGTCGCCAGCACGAGCGTGTGCAGGACGAACTGCCGCCACGGGCTGCCGACCGCGTACGCGGTGGTGAACCGGACTGCGAACTGCACCGCGGCCACCGTGACCGCGACCTGGAACGCGCGGTGCGCGTGCTCGGTCAGCTCGGTCATCAGCAGCGAGCGGCGGCCGAGGCGGCGGGTGACCCGGTGCACCACCTGGGCCAGCACCAACGCGATCGCCGCCGCGGCGAGCGCGGCGGCGATGGTCACGACGTAACTCTGCACGAACTCTCTCTCCCTCCGACGGGCGGAATCGGGCAAAGGCCCAATGGTGCCCGGCGGCCCGGGTATCGACCAGGATCAGACCTTGCGGTACCGGGACTGGAAGAAGCAGTAGACACCGAACGCGGCGATGCCGAGCGCCATGAGCGCCAGCAGCCACGGCCCGTAGGACTGGTCGCGCAGCGTACGCAGCGCGGCGTCCAGGCCACGCGCCTTCTCCGGGTCGTAGTTGACGGCCGCGAGCACGACCAGCACGCCGGCGATGGCGAACACGGCGCCCCGGGAGGCGTACCCGGCCATGCCGAGCCGACGGGTGAGCTGCCGGGTCTTCGGGCTCATCTCGCCGGTCTTGAGGTTGCGCTCGAACTTCTTCTTCAGGCCGTAGATCACCATGCCGATGCCGAGCGCGGCGAGCGCGAGGCCGGCCAGCCCGACCAGCCACCGGCCGCCGTCGGAGGCCATCAGCTTCTCGGAGAGCTGCTGCTGCTGGTCGGAGGCGTTGGAGCTGGCGTCCTGGAAGACCTTGATCGCGGTCCAGCCGAGCCAGACGAAGACGACGACCCGGACCACCGAGGCGATCCGTTCGAACAGTCGTTCCTTGCCGGTCCGGGACACGTGGCCGGAGATCGCCTCGAAGGCCTGCCAGACCGCCATGGCGAACAGGCCGACCGCCATCGCGATCAGGAGGAACTTCCCGAGCGGCTGTTCACCGAGGGTGCGCAGCGCGCCGTTCTGGTTTCCCTCCTCGCCCGACTTGCCGAAGGCGATCTGCAGCGCCAGCCAGGCGAGGAGGAGGTGCACGATTCCGTAACCGATGAAGCCGGCACGGGTCAACAGTTCGAGCCACCGGCTGTTTCGAGCCTGGGTGGCGGTGGCTCCGGCGTTCCGGGTGAGAGACATGAGCCCTCAATCTCCCGGCGGGCGATTTTCCAAACGTCGCCGCCCGCCGGGACGGCCGAAACGGATCAGCCGGCGAGGTCGCGGGCGACCCGCACCACCACCTGCTGCTCGTCGACGCTGTCCAGGCTGACCTGGAAGCCGGCGACCTCGGTGGCCTGCTGGCCCACCGTGAGCGAGAGCTGTTCCCCGGCGACCTCGACCGTGACCTGGTCGCCGTCGGCGCCGATCAGCTTCGCCTCGACGCCGAGGATCCGGGCGCTGGCCGCCACGCCGCGGTCGAAGGTGATCGTGCAGGCGTCGAGGCCGCAGTCGGTCTCGGCACCTTCGGAGCTGCATCCGGCGAGCAGTGCGGCGCCGAGGGCGAGGCCGGCGAGCAGACCGGCGGCTCGGCGGGCGGGGGCGGAGGTGGCGCGTCGGATCGTCACCCGCCCAAGGATAGGCGGCCCGTTCCACCGCGGCGGCGGGGCGAGCGCGGGGCGGCCACGCCGGGCGGGGTGTCCGTGGTGCGCGCTAGGGTGCCGGGATGGCTTTCGACGTCGCCCGGGTCCGGGCCGCCTACCCTGCCCTGGGCGAGGGATTCGCCCACTTCGACGGCGCCGGGGGCACCCAGACCGCCGCCGCTGTCGTCGAGGCGGTGGCCGGCGCGATGCGCGCCGCGACGGGCAACCGCAGCACCGCCTTCCTGCCCGGCCGCCGGGCGCTGGGCCTGGTCGCCGGGGCGCGGGCCGCGGTCGCCGACCTGCTCGGCGCGCAGCCGTCGGGCGTGGTGCTCGGGCCGAGCGCCACAGCGCTGACGTACACGCTGGCCCGGACGCTCGGCGCCGGCTGGCGTCCGGGCGACGAGGTGGTGGTCTCCCGGCTGGACCACGACGCGAACGTCCGCCCGTGGGTGCAGGCCGCGCAGGCGTCCGGCGCCGCGGTGCGCTGGGCCGAGTTCGACCCGGCGACCGGCGAACTGCCCGCCGGCCAGTACGCCGACCTGGTCACCGAACGCACCCGGCTGGTGGCGGTGACCGCCGGCAGCAACGCGATCGGCACCGTGCCGGACGTGGCGGCGATCGCCAAGATCGCGCACGCCGCCGGCGCGCTGGTGTGCGTGGACGGCGTGCACTCGGTGCCGCACGGCCCGACCGATCTGGCTTCGCTCGGCGCGGACTTCCTGGTGACGAGCGCGTACAAGTGGTCCGGGCCGCACCTGGCGGCGATGGTCGCCGACCCGGGGCGCTGGGAGGCGCTGCGCCCGGCGAAGCTGCTCCCCTCCGCCGACGGGGTGCCGGACCGGTTCGAGTACGGCACGCCGAGTTTCCCGCTGCTGGCCGGCGTGACTGCCGCGGTGGACCACCTGGCCGGCCTGGATCCGGCCGCGACCGGCGACCGGCGGGAGCGGGTACGCGCCGGGCTGGCCGCCGCGCAGGCGCACGAGGAGGCCGTCTTCGACCGGCTGCTCGCCGGGCTGGCCGACCGCCCGTTCGTGACCGTGTACGGCTCACCCGCCCGGCGCTGCCCGACGGTGTCGTTCCGGGTGGCCGGACTGACCCCGGCGCAGACCGCGGCGGCGCTCGGCGCGGCGGGCCTGTGCCTGTCGAACGGTGACTACTACGCCTACGAGTACTTCCACGCCATGGGTCTGCGAGGCAGCGGCGGCGCCGTGCGGGCCAGTGTCTACCACTACAACACCGTCGACGAGGTGGACCGGCTGCTGGCCGAACTGGACCGGCTGGCCGGGCCCGGAGGGAGAATGATCCGGTGAGTTTTCTGGTCGAGGAGAACGCCGCCAAGCGCCGCTTCGAGATCCTGGTGGACGACGCGCTGAGCGGGTTCGCCGCCTACACGCTCCGGGGCGAGACGCTGGTCTTCACCCACACCGAGGTCGACGACCGGTTCCAGGGTCAGGGCGTCGGCGCGGCGCTGGTCCGGGGCGCACTGGACCAGGTCCGCGCCCGGGGCGGCCGGGTGGTGGCGCAGTGCCCGTTCGTGGCCTCGTTCATCGAGCGCCACCCGGAGTACGCCGACCTGGTGGTCGACGAGCCGTGAGGCCCGGCCCGGCCGGGGGACCTCCCCGCCCGGCCGGGCCGGGAGTCAGCGCGCCCCGGTCAGCACCTCGGCGGCGGCTCGCGCCGCGGCGGCGGTGGCGCCGTGGGTGGCCAGGTGCACCGCGCCGGTGACCAGCTCGGGCACGCCCAGCTCGACCACCACCGCGTCCGGGCGGGCGGCGAGCGCCCGGCGTACCGCGTCCCGCATCCAGTCGTGGCGGTGCAGGTCTCGTACCACGAGCACCAGCGGCCGGCCGGCGGGCGACGCGCCCGGGTCGGCCGGTACGGCGTCGGCGGCGTAGCGGGCGGTGGTGGTGCCGGGCGCCAGGTGGGCCAGCGGCGCGGCGATGCCCCACGGCGTCTCCTCGCCGATGGCGATGTTGCGCGGAGGCGCGAACTCCACCACGTGCGCCGGACCGGTCAGCGGCAGCAGCCCGGCGTCGCCGGTGATCCGTACCGCGCGGCGGGCGGCCGCCAGCCCGATCGGTGACCCGTCGGCGGACGGCGGGCCGGCGACCCGGCGGGCGCGGGCGGCAACGCTCCACGCGGCGAGCTGACCGACCCGCTTCGCCGCCTCGGCGAGCCGTTCCTCGGGCAGCTCCCCGCCGATCACCGCGGCGACGATCGCGTCGCGCAGCTCGCGGGCGTCCGCCTCGGTCGCCCGTTCCCCGCCCACGCAGATCGCGTCGGCGCCGGCCACGAGAGCGCGCACCGCGGCGCCGGCGAAGCCGTACCGGTCGGCCACCGCGCGCATCTCCACCGCGTCGGTGACCACCACGCCGCCGAAGCCCATCTCCTCGCGCAGCAGGCCGCCGAGCACGCGCGGGCTGAGCGTGGCGGGCAGCTCCGGGTCCAGCGCCGGCACCAGCAGGTGGCCGGTCATCACCGCCTGCGCGCCGGCCGCCACGGCGGCGCGGAACGGGGCCAGCTCGACCGCGTCGAGGCGGGCCCGGTCGCCGCCGATGCGGGGCAGGGCGTGGTGCGAGTCGACCCGGGTGTCGCCGTGTCCGGGGAAGTGCTTGGCGCAGGCGGCGACGCCGCCGGACTGCAGGCCGCGTACCCAGGCGGCGGTGTGCCGGGCGACCAGGTCCGGGTCGGCGCCGAACGAGCGCACCCCGATGACCGGGTTGGCCGGGTTGGAGTTGACGTCGGCGTCCGGGGCGTAGTCGAGCGTGACGCCGACGGCTGCCAGTTCGGCGCCGAGGTCGCGGGCGACCTCCTCGGTCAGGGCCGGGTCGTCGACCGCGCCGAGCGCGTAGTTGCCGGGACGGGAGCTGCCCCGGGCGGACTCGATCCGGGTGACGTCGCCGGCTTCCTCGTCGATCGCCACGATGACGTCGGGCCGCTCGGCGCGCAGGGTCGCGGTGAGCGTGGCGACCTGCTCGTGGTCGACGACGTTGCGGGCGAACAGGACGACCGAGCCGAGGCCCTCGCCGAGCCAGCGGCACACCCACGGCGGCGGTGTGGTGCCGACGAAGCCCGGTTGCAGGACGGCGGCGGCGAGCGCCGCCAGGTCTCCGGTCGATCCCACGGTCCGCTCGCTCATGTGCTGTCGTACCCCCGTCTCCCCCACGGACCCGCCAGGGCCGGCGGGTGCTGCCATGGTCACACCGCGCAGCTAAATAGTCAACAATCCTTACTGTTAGCCGCTGGCGCCCCGCGACGGCCCGTGGGAGAGTTCCCACATGCCCGCTCTGCCGCTCGCTGACGCCACCAGCGCCGCCGACATCCCCGGCGTACGCCTGCTCGGCCTGGTGGTCGGCGGCCTGTTCCTGCTGATCGCGATCCGGGCCATGTTCCGGCGCTGATCCCGCGCCCGCCGGGTTGGAGCCCGCCGCCGGGGGTAGGGCTTGCCCTGTCCGGACACGACGAAGCCGTCCGGTCGCAGCGGAGAGGGCACACCATGAAGATCGGCTACTTCCTGTCCAGCGAGGAGTACACCCCGGCGGAACTGCTGGCCCAGGCGCGCGGCGCCGAGCAGGCCGGCTTCGAGGCACTGTGGATCTCCGACCACTACCACCCGTGGGTCGACGCGCAGGGCCAGAGCCCGTTCGTCTGGTCCACCATCGGGGCGCTCAGCCAGGTCTGCCGGCTGCCGGTGACCACGGCGGTCACCTGCCCGACCATGCGCATCCACCCGGCCGTGATCGCGCAGGCGGCGGCCACCAGCGCGGTGCTGCACGAGGGTCGCTTCGTGCTCGGGGTGGGCACCGGCGAGGCGCTCAACGAGCACATCTTCGGCGACGCCTGGCCGCAGACCGACGTGCGGCTGGAGATGCTGGAGGAGGCGGTCGAGGTGATCCGCGAGCTGTGGCGCGGCGAGTTCGTCAACCACCACGGCAAGCACTACACGGTCGAGCACGCCCGGATCTACACCCGGCCGGACACGCCCCCGCCGATCTACGTCTCGGGGTTCGGCCCGAAGTCGATCGAGCTGGCCGGCCGGATCGGCGACGGCTACGTCAGCACCATGCCCGACGCCGACATGGTGCGCCGGTTCCGCGAGTCCGGCGGCGGCGACAAGCCGTGCCAGGGCGGCTTCAAGGCGGCGTACGCCGACACCGCCGACGAGGGCGCGCGGATCGCGTACGAGCGCTGGCCCAACGCGGGCGTGCCGGGCGAGCTGTCCCAGGTGCTCCCCTCGCCCCGGCACTTCGAGCAGGCCGCCGAACTGGTGCGGCCCGAGCAGGTGCGGGAGGCGTTCGTCTGCGGCCGCGACGCCGACGCCCACCTGGAGATGATCGACGAGTACGCCAAAGCCGGCTACGACGAGGTCTACGTGGCGAACACCGGCCCGCACTGGCAGGGCCTGTTCGACCTGTACCGGCGCGAGGTACTGCCCCGGCTCCGGTGAGCCGGGCGGCGGTTTCGCGCGGGATCGCCGGGGGTAGCTGAGGCGCTTGATGAAACTGACCACGCACTCCACCAGCCTGCGCCGGGCGGCGCGGAACCTGTTCGGCTGGACCGCGCTGCGGCCCAACCAGCTCGCCGCCATGCGCGCCGTCATGAAGCGCCGCGACGCCCTGGTGGTGCTGCCCACCGGCGCCGGCAAGTCGGCGATCTACCAGATCCCGGCCAGCCTGATCCCCGGCCCGACGGTGGTGATCTCCCCGCTGCTGGCGTTGCAGCAGGACCAGATCGCCGCGCTCAACGAACGGCAGCGTCCGGAGCTGCGCGCGGTGCGGATCAGCTCGGACGAGAGCGCCGCCCAGCAGGCCGAGGCGATCGAGGACATCCGCGCCGGGCGCGCGGAGTTCCTGTTCATCACGCCGGAGGCGCTGAGCAACCCGGACCGGCTCGCCGAGGTACGCGAGCTGAAGCCGGCGCTGGTGGCGATCGACGAGGCGCACTGCATCTCGGCGTGGGGTCACGACTTCCGGCCGGACTACCTGGCCCTCGGTCACCTGATCGACGGTCTGGGCCGGCCGCCCGTGGTGGCGCTCACCGCGACCGCCTCCCCGCCGGTACGCGACGACATCATCGCCCGGCTTCGGCTGCGCGAGCCGGAGGTGGTGGTCTCCGGGCTGGACCGGCCGAACCTCTTCCTGGAGGTGGCCCACTGCCCGACCGAGGACTACCGGTGGCGTCGGCTCATCGCGCTGCTGAGCGACGACGAGCGGCCCGGCATCATCTACGTGCCGACCCGCAGGGCGGCCGAGGAGCTGGCCGAGCGCCTCACCGGCGCCGGTTACCCGGCCGACTTCTACCACGGCGGCATGCCCACAGCGGCCCGGCACGAGTTGCACGAGGCGTTCCTGGCCGACCGGGTGCCGATCATGGTGGCCACGTCGGCGTTCGGCATGGGCATCGACAAGCCGAACATCGCCTGGGTGGCGCACATGGCGCTGCCCGACTCGCCGGACAGCTACTTCCAGGAGATCGGCCGGGCCGGACGCGACGGCTCGCCCGCCCGGGTGCTGCTGCTGTGGCGCTCCGAGGACGTCGGCCTCCAGCGCTACTTCAGCGGCGGCCTGCCGGACGAGAAAGAACTGACCGAGCTCGCCGCGGTGCTGCGCGGCAAGGCCCGCAACCGCAAGGAGCTGCGCGAGCTGACCGGCCTCGGTCCGCGCAAGCTGGGGCAGTACCTGTCCCTGCTGGAGCAGGTCGGGGCGGCCGAGCCACGGGCCAAGCAGCGTATCGGCGCGCCCCGGTACGCCCCGGCCGCCGCCGAGTCCGGCCGCGCCGCGCTGGCCGAGGCGGAACGGCAGCAGACCGTGACCCGGTCGCGTACCGACATGATGCGCGCGTTCGCCGAGACCACCGGCTGCCGGGGCCAGGCCCTGCTGGCGTACTTCGGTGAGCAGATGAACGAGGTCTGCGGGCACTGCGACAACTGCCACGCGGGCACCAGTGTGGCGGGTGACGGCGCCGTCGGGCCGTTCCCGGTGCACAGCCAGGTACGCCACCCCGAGTGGGGCGCCGGCCTGGTGCTCAGCTACGAGGAGGACCGGATGACCGTCCTCTTCGACGAGGTGGGCTACAAGACGCTGTCCGTGCGCGTGGTGTCCGAACAGGGCCTGCTGGAGCTGGACTAGCCTGACCCGGGCGCCGCGGGGGCGCCCGTCGACAACGACGACCACGGCGAAAGGGGCCTGATCGTGATCGAGCAGCCGGCGTACACCCGGTTCGGCGTCTCCGACGAGGAGTGGGGACTGCTTGTGGGGCTGCCGCAGTCGGTGCTCACCGCGGCGGCCGCCGCCGAGTCCGACGGCACCCGCCGCACCATGGCCGAGAACGCCGCCGGGCTGGAGACCATCGCCGCCGGCCGCGAGTCGGCCAGTCCGCTGGTCGCCGCGGTGGCCGGTGAGATCGTCGACCGGGTGGGCGACCCGGAGACCGGCGCGGAGCTGCCGGTTCTCACGCCGCAGGATCCGAAGGCGACGATCGAGGACGTGCTGGGCCGGGCCGGGCAGGCGTCCGCGCTGCTCGCCGCGCGGGTGGACGAGGGGCAGGCCGGAGCGTACCGGCACTGGCTGGTGGAGATCGCCGAGCAGGTGGTGGGCGCGGCCTCCACCGGCGGCATCCTCGGTCTGGGCGGCGACGCGGTGACCGATTCCGAGCGCCGGTTCCGGGACCGGCTGGCCCAGGTGCTGAACGACTGAACGGACTCCTAACAGAAGGCTCGCAGGTCCGTCAATGACGGACATCACGCCCCACCGGCGTCGCTTTCGGGCCCCGTGGGGCGTCCTGCTTACAGCAGGAGTGACGAGCCACGGGGGGTCGTTGATGGACGGGAAGCTGCAACGTCAGGTCCTCGACACGGAGGTGCTGCCGCCACCGGAGCGCTTCGGCATGTGGCTGGACATGATGGCGAGCACGCCGACGCCGCTGCGGGTGCACACCGCGCACGCCGACGACTTCGTCGCCCGGGCCGAGTTCATCGACCTGGGCCGGATGCAGCTCATCCGCTACCGCTACCCCTCGGTGGACTGCGTGCGCACCTCGAAACTGATCCAGCGCTCCGACCCCGACTACTACCTGCTCGCGCTGACGCTCAGCGGGACCAGCCAGGCCGACCAGGAGGGGCAGCGCGCCCGGTGCCGCCCCGGCGACCTCACCTTCTACGACTGCTCCCGTCCACACGAGGTCAGTCACCACGCCGACGCCGCCGGGCCCGGGTACGCCCGGTCGATCGTGGCCCTGATGCCGTACGACGCGCTGCCGTTGCCGCCCCGCCGGCTCGCTCCCCTGTTCGCCGGCCGGATGTCCGGCTCCGAGGGTGTCGGCGGCCTGGTCGCCGACTTCCTCGTCCGGATCACGACGAACCCCGAGCAGTACCACGCGGCCGACGCGGAGCGGCTCGGCGCCGTCGGCCTGGACCTGGTCGCCACGCTGCTCGGCCGCAACCTCGTCTCCGAGGACGCGGTGCCCACCGAGGTCCGGCGGCGTGCCCTGCTGGCCCAGGTGCGCGCGTACGTGCGCCAGCGCCTCGGCGACGCCACGCTGGACCCGGGCGCGGTCGCCGACGCGCACCACATCTCGGTGCGCTCGCTGCACCGGCTCTTCGAGGACGAGGAGACCACGGTGGCCGCCTACATCCGGGACGAGCGACTGGCCCGGTGCCGTCGTGACCTCGCCGACCCGGCGCTGAGTGACCGCTCGATCCAGGTCATCGCCGCCCGCTGGGGTTTCCGGGACAAGGCGCACTTCAGCCGGGTCTTCCGGGCCGCGCAGGGTGAGACGCCGCAGACGTACCGGGCTCGTCACCTGGAATCGGCACGGATCGTCAACAGCACGGCATCCGCCGTCAACCTGTCCCGTACATACTGAAACCTGGGCCACCGCTCGCGGTGGCCCACGGATATCGGGGGGCCGGGCGTGGCGTCCGCGGCGGTCCCGGCCGCGGGCGGCCCCGCCCGGTAGGTGCCCCCGGACCGCACCGGCGGCCGAGGTTTCCGGCCCCGTCGTGCATCCCCCCCAGGACCGACGGGGCCGGTCGGCGGTCAGCCGGCCTCCTCCTCCAGCAGCGCCAGCACCGACTTCTCCACCGCCTCGCGCGGCATCTCCGGCTGCACCGGCGCCAGAACCCCGTCGTGGTAGAGGTCGACCACGCGCGGGTCCACGTACGAGGTCCGGGCCACCGTCGGGGTGTTGCCGAGCAGGTCGGCCACCGACCGCATCACCGCCGCCACGGCCCGCTTGCGGGCGGTCGCGGAGCGCTGCGGACCGACTGTGGCCAGTTCGGCGGCGGCCAGTACCGTCGCGTGCCAGGTGCGGAAGTCCTTCGCGGTCATCTCGCCGCCGCTGGCGTCGCGCAGGTAGTCGTTCACCTCGTCGCTGCGCACGTCGCGCCAGGCCCGGCCGTCCCAGTAGCCGAACAGCCGTTCCTGGGCGCGCCGGCGGCGGCGCAGGTTGAGCAGCACCCGGCACAACTCGGCGTCCTCGATCCGGCGGACCTGGTCGATGCCGCCCTTGGCCGGGAACTCGAACACCACGCAGCCGCCCCGCGAGCGGGCGTGCTCGGGGCGCAGCGTGGACACCCCGAACGTGGGGTCGTCGCCGGTGGCGTACTGGTCGCTGCCGACCCGGAACGCGCCCATGTCGAGCAGCCGGGCGACGGTGGCCAGCACCCGCTCCCGGCGCAGTCCGCGCAGCGACAGGTCCTGCGTGACCCGGTCGCGCAACGCGGGCAGCCGGTGGGCCACCTCCAGCACGTGGTCGAACTTGGCCTCGTCGCGTTTGCGCCGCCAGCGCGGGTGGTAGAGGTACTGCTTGCGGCCCGCCGCGTCGATGCCGGTGGCCTGGATGTGACCGTTCGGGTACGGCGAGATCCACACGTCCCGCCAGGCGGGCGGGATCACCAGCTCGCGCAGCCGGGCCAGCTCCCCGGCGTCGCGCACAGGCTCGCCGGCCGGGTCGAGGAACAGCCAGCCCTTGCCACGCCGCCGGCGCGCGTACCCCGGCCGGCCCGGATCGCTACGCCGCAACCGCACCGGAGACCCGTTCCACGTCGACCACCGCAGCCACCACCTCGTCGATCCCGATGGCATCCAACGTCGGGTGGGTTCCTACCCTGCCCGACCCGGTCGAATCCCGGTTGACGGTGGTGCGCTCGACCGCACCCAGCGCCCGGTGCCGGGGCCGGTCCGGCGGTGGACCCCAGTGCGCGGCCGGCACCGGCCCGAACAGCACCACCGACGCGGTGCCGTAGCCGGTGGCGAGGTGGGCCACGCCGGTGTCCCCGCTGACCACCAGCCGCGCGCCTGCGACGAGCGCGGCCAGCTCGGCCAGTCCGGTCCGGCCCGCCAGCACCGCCGCCGGCGGCAGCCCGGCGTCGCGGGCGACCCGCTCGGCCAGCGCCCGCTCGTCCGGCGAGCCGGTGACCGCCACCCGGTGCCCGCGCGCGGCCAGCTCCCGGGCCAGCCCGGCGAACCGGTCCGCCGGCCAGCGCTTCGCCGGGATCTTGCTGCCCGGGTGCAGCAGCGTCACGCCGGCCGGTACGCCGGTCACCGCCTGACGCCGCAGCGCCAGGTCCCCCGGGTCGGCCGGCAGGCCGTACGCGTGCAGCAACCGGCACCAGCGGCGGACCTCGTGCTCGTCGTCGTCCCAGACCGGGCCGTCCGGGTGGCCGGCGTCCGGGTTGCGGTGGGCGAGCAGCCGGCCGGGGCGGACGGCGGCCAGCGCCCGGTGCGACAGCGGCCCGCGGCCGTGCAGGTTGACCGCCACCTCGGGCGGCGGGCCGGTCCAGGCGATCCGGTCCGGCCCGGTGGTGGGCAGCACCCGGTCCACCGCCCCGGTCAGCTCCGCGAGCGGCGCCAGCCAGGCCGGGGCGGCGAGCACCAGCTCCCGGCCCGGCAGGCCGGCGCGCAGGCCGCGCAGCGCCGGCACGGCGGTGGCCAGGTCGCCGACCCCGAGCGCCCGCAGCACCAGGATCACGGGTACGAGGACTCCTGCGCGGCGCAGACCACCATCTCGCGTACCGCGCAACCGGCCGGCTGGGACAGCGCGAACATGACGGCGGCGGCGGTGTCGGCCGGCTCGTTGAGCACCGCGTCCGGGCCGGGGCGGTACTGCGCGTCCCGCTCGTCGAAGAACGCGGTCCGCATCCCGCCGGGGATCAACAGCGTCACGCCGACCGCGCCGGCCAGTTCGGCGGCGAGCGCCCGGGTGAAGCCGACCACCCCGAACTTCGCCGCGCAGTACGCGGTCGCGTCGCTGACCGCCTTCACCCCGAGCGTGGAGGCCACCGTGACGATGCTGCCCCGGGACGCCTCCAGCCAGGGCAGCGCGGCCCGGATCACCGCGGCCGTGGCGAGCAGGTCCACGGTGACGATCCGCTCCCAGGTCTCCGCCGGGATGTCGGCCAGCTTCCCGGGGACGTCCATCCCGGCGGCGGTGACCACGGCGTCCAGCCCGCCGGAGCGTTCCGCGAGATCGCGGGTGGCGGCCTCGGCGGCGCGGGTGTCGGCCAGGTCGCACTCGGCCCAGGGCACCCCGTCGGCGGGACGCTGCCGGTCCAGCACCAGCGGGCGTCCGCCGGCGCGGGCCACCGCGGCGACCACGGCCGCGCCGAGCCCGCTGGAGCCGCCGGTGACCAGGACGGTCGGCCCGGCTCCGGGCGCGCCGGCGCTCACGCCGCCACCGTCGGACCGGCGGGCGCGACCGCGCCTGGTCGGATGCGTCGCTCGTTCATCGTGCTCCCTTCGCCGTGGACCGGACCTGCGCGGCAGCCTCGGCCGGGTCGACCGGCGCGGCCGGCCAGCCGCCGCTGCCCCGCCCGGCCCGCGCCGCCGCGATCATGTCGGTGGTCGAGCGCCCGTCGAGGTACGGCACGACCACCGTGTGACCGCCCCAGCGGGCCAGGATCTCCGTCTCGGGCAGCGTCTCCGGGCCGCCGCCGCTGGCGTAGTCGCCGCCCTTGACCCAGATGTCCGGGCGCAGCCAGGACAGCGCCGCCTCCGGGGTCGGCTCGTCGAAGATCAGCACCGCGTCGACGCAGCCGAGCGCGGCGAGCAGCCGTCCCCGGTCGCCCTGCGGCACGACCGGGCGCTCCGGGCCCTTCAGCCCGGCCACGCTGGCGTCGGAGTTGAGGCAGACCACCAGGCAGTCGCCGAGCTGCCGGGCCGCCTGGAGCGTCGCCACGTGCCCGGCGTGCAGCAGGTCGAAGCAGCCGCCGGTGGCCACCACTGTCCCGCCGGCCGCGCGTACCCGGGCCACCACCTCGCCGGCCGCCCCGGCGCCGATCCGGTCCCCGCCGCCGGTGACCACCGCGGGGGCCACCGCCCGCACCGGTGCGGGCAGCGCGGCGGCCACGCCGCCCCCGGCCACGTACGCCGACGCCTCGGCGACCGCCTCCTGCACCGCCTCGGACACCAGCGCGCCCCGGGCCAGCGCCAGCGTCGCGGTGGCCGCGAACCGGTCGCCCGCCCCGCAGGTGTCCCCCTCGGCGGGCGGCGCCGGCACCACCAGGGGCGTGGAGCCCGCGTGGCTGAGCAGGGCGCCGTCCCCGCCGAGCGTCACCGCGACCGCGCGCGCCTGCCAGCGGCGGCGCAACGCGTGCGCGCTGCGCGACGCGACGGCCAGGCGGGAGCCGCCCGGCGGCGTCTTGGCCAGCTCGCGGGCCTCCGGCTCGTTCGGGGTGGCCAGGTGCACGCCGGGAACGGCGGCCGGCCCGCGCGGATGCGGATCCCACACCACCGGCGCCCGGGTGGCGGCCAGCGCGGCGCGCAGCGCCGGATGCCCCGCCACGCCCCGGCCGTAGTCGCTGACCAGCACCGCGGACGCGTCGGCGAGCAGCCGCAGCACGGCGTCGCTCGGCTGACCCGGCGCGCCGGCCGTCCCGCCCCGGTCGTGGCGCAGCAGCACCCGGCCGCGCGCCCGCAGCCGGACCTTCTCCGGGGTGGTGCCGGCGAGCGGAAGCGCGTACAACCGGACCCCGGCGGCGGCGAGCAGCGTGCCCAGCCGCGCCCCGCCCGCGTCGTCGGCGACGGCGGTGACCAGCGCGACCTCGGCGCCCTGCGCGGCGGCGAAGACGGCGGCCAGGCCGGCGCCGCCGGGACGGTCCACGGATACGGTCTCGTCCAGCACCGGCACCGGGGAGTCCGGGCAGAGCCGGTTCACCAGACCTTCGACGTCGCGGTCCAGCAGCGTGTCACCGAGCACCACCACCGGTCCCCTCATGCCGCGCCTCCCCGGCCGGCCGGCGCCGTCGGGTCCGGCTCGGTGAGATCCGGCTCGTCGACGACGACCTCGACGCCGGCGCGTACCGGCCCGGCCGCCGGCTGGGCGGCGAGCGCGGCGGGCAGCGCCAGTTCGACGTACTCGCAGAGCACGTGCGAGGCCACCAGGTGCAGTTCCTGCACCACCTGCCCGTCCGGCGAGTCGATCGCCAGGTGCTCGTGGCAGAGGTCGGCGAGGGGGTTGGGTGCGGGTCCGGTGAAGGCCCAGCAGCGTAGGCCGGTCTGGTGTGCGGCGTGGGCGGCGGTGAGGAGGTTGGTGCTGGTGCCGCTGGTGGTCATGAGGAGGAGGTGGTCGTGGGGTCGGCCGTGGGCGCGGACCTGCCGGGCGAAGGTTTCGTCGTATCCGTAGTCGTTGGCGATGGCGGTGAGGGCGCTGGTTTCGGCGTGCAGTGCGATGGCGGAGAGGGGTTGGCGGTCGTGGCGGAGTTTGCCGACGAGTTCGGCGGTGAGGTGCTGGGCTTCGGCGGCGCTGCCGCCGTTGCCCGCCACCAGCAGCCGGCCACCGGCGGCCAGCCGCTGCGCCAGTTCCGCACCCCAGCGGGCCAGCATCTGTTCCGCCTCCCGCAGCGGCAGCAGCGCGGCGGCCAGCAGGCTCAGGTGGTCCTCCAGCACCGTTGCGCCGGCGTCCGGCGTCCCGGCCGCCATCAGGCGACCACCCGGGTCGGGCGGCGCACGGTGGCCACCTCGCCGTACAGCTCGGTGAGGCGGTCCGCGGTGGTGGCCCAGGAGTAGCGGGTGCGGGCCCGTTCCAGCGCGGCGGTGGCGTAGGCGAAGCGGCGGATCCGGTCGCCGAGCAGGCCCCGGAGGGCCGCGCCGAGCGCGGCCGGCTCACGCGGCGGCACCAGGTCGCCGGTGCGTCCGGCAACCACCGTGTCGATCAGCCCGCCGACCGCAGTCGCGACCACCGGCACGCCGCAGGCCATCGCCTCCAGCGGGGTGAGCCCGAACGGCTCGTACCAGGGGGCGGCGACGAGCACGTCGGCCGACCGGTACCAGCGGCCCATCTCCTCCCGGGGGACCGCGCCGACCAGCCGTACCCGGTCTGCGACGCCGAGCGAGTGGGCCAGCGCGCGCAGGCGCAACGCGTACGGGTCGGTCTCCAGCAGCCCGGCCGGCGGCCCGCCCACGACCACGCACTCGGCGTCCGGCACCTCGGCGACGGCCCTGATGACGTCCTGGAAGCCCTTGCGCTCGACCAGCCGGCCGACGGTGAGGATGCGGGCCCGGCCGCCGTCGCGATCGGCGACCGGGCCGAGCGGGGAGAACGTCGTCAGGTTCACCCCCGACGGCACGACGGTCATCCGGGACCGGGGCACGCCCATCCGGACCAGTTCGGCGACCTCGTCCTGGCACTGGGCGACCACCCGGTCCACCGAGCGGCCCAGCTTCCGCTCGTGCTCGGCCCGGCCGGGTGGGCTGGTGTCCTGCACGCCCTGGTGGCGGCGCTTGACGGTGCCGAGCGCGTGGTACGTCTGCACCACCGGCACGCCGGCCCGGCGGGCCGCGGCGAGACCCGCCAGCCCGCTCATCCAGAAGTGCGCGTGCACCACCTCGGGCTGCCAGTCGCCGGTGCGCCACCGGTCGGCCAGCCACTGCCCGAACGCCGGCATGTACGGCAGCAGGTCGTCCTTGGCCACCGGTTCGGCCGGCCCGGCCGGTACGTGCACCACCTCGTACCCGTCCGGGGTGCGGACGCTCACCGGCAGGTCCACCGCGTCGAGCCGGGTGTAGACGCGCACGTCGTGACCGGCGGCCGTGAGCGCGGCGGAGAGCTCCGCGACATGCGTGTTCTGGCCACCGGCGTCCTCCCCGCCGAGGACGGCGAGCGGGCTGGCATGCTCCGAGATCATCGCGATGCGCATACTTCCTCCTCCAGCAGCCGGTCCCAGTCGGCGAGGAATCGCTCCAGGCCGTAGCGGTCCCGGGCGGCGGCCCGGGCCACAGCGCCCGCCCGGCGGGCGGACTCCGGTTCGTCCAGCAGGCCACGGGCGGCGTCGACGAGCGTGTCGACGCGGGTGGACAGCGCGCCCGCGGCAGGCGGCACCGCTTCCACCGCTTCGGTGGTGGCCAGTGCCACCACGGGCATGCCCATGGTCATGGCCTCGATGAGGCTGAGGCCGAGTGAGGTCCAGCGGCACAGGTGCAGGTACGCGCGCCGTTTGGCGAGTTCGGCGTGCATGGCGTGCTGGGGCACGTCGTCGTGGCTGGTCAGCCGGTCCTCGGGCAGGCCGAGGTGGGCGGCGAGACCGTCCACCTTCATCCCGTAGACGTCCAGCGGCGCCAGCGCGGCGAACCGGGCGAGCAGGTCGGTGCCGGTGACGCGCCAGCGGCGTACCGGCTCGTTGATCACGACGGCGAGGCGGTCGAGTTCCCCGGTCCACTCCACGTTCGGTGGTACGACGCCGTGGTCGACGACTGTGGTGCGGGTGCCGCCGTTGTCCCAGAACAGTTCGTTGAACGCGGTGACGTGGGTGAGGAGCAGGTCGTCGCGGTCGGCCATGGGGTGGCGGGTGTTCGGCACGTCGCCTTTCGGGGTGTTGTGCTCGACGTAGATCGCCGGCACGTCGCGGCCGGGTCGGCGGCCGAGCCACTCGGCTGCCAGGTCGAGTTCTTCCGGGCGTTGCAGGATCACCAGGTCCACGTCGGTGTGGCGCAGATCCTCGGGAGTGACCTCCATGGCGCTGTCCGGCCACGGGTAGGTGCGGGCGCGGCCCAGCCCGTACGGGCCGCGATCGGGGGTGACCGGCACCAGGTAGCGGTGCTTGCCGTGCACGAAGGACGTCGTCCACGACCCGTGGACGTGCCACAGCAGGATTTTCATCCGGCCACCCCGCCCGCGACCGGTGCCGGCACGCCGATCAGCCGCAGCGCCTCCAGCACCCGCCCCGGCTCGACCGCCGACAGGCACGGGTGCCCGGGAACCGGGCAGACGGTGGCACGGGTGTCCCGGCAGGCGGCGCCCGCGTCACCGAGCCGTACGGTCGGCACCCGGTACGGCCCCCACTGTCCGAACGGCACTGTCGGGGCGAACAGGCTCACCACCGGCACACCGAGTGCCGCGGCCAGGTGCGCCGGCCCGGTGTTGCCGACCACCAGCGCGCCGGCTCCGGCGATCACCGCCGCCAGGTCGTCCAGCCCGGTCCGCCCGCCCAGGTCGACGCCGCCCGCCGCGGCGACGCGCGCGGTCAGCTCCCGCTCGTCCGGCCCGCCGGTGACCACGACCCGGTATCCGGCGGCGCCGAGCACGCGGACCACGCGGGTGGCCAGTTCCTCCGGGCAGGCGCGGGTCTCCACCGAGGATCCCGGGTGCAGGACCACGTAGCCGGGCGCCCCGGCCTCGGCCGCGGGCGGCGGAAGCCGGTCGGTGCGGATGCGCAGCGCCGGTTCGTCGTGGCCGGGCAGCGCGAAGCCGGCTGCGGCGGCGAGGGACAGGGCGCGTTCGGGTTCAGGTACGCCGGCCGGGACGCGGTGGCGTACGTCGAGCAGGCTGCCGGGGTAGTCGTCGCTGATGGCGCTGATCCGGTGTACGCCGGCCAGGCGTAGCAGCAGGGCCAGGGGCAGGGCGGACTGGTGGAAGGAGGTGAACACGACCGCCTCGTCGGCGCGTACCGCGGCGAGCCGGTCGGTCAGCGCGCGCACGGCGCCGGGGTCGACCGGCGGGGCGGGCGCGTCGATCCACGGCAGCGGCGCCTCGATGATCTCGTCCACGCCGGGTAGCAGCTCGGCGGCGGCCCGGCCGCGTGGCCCGCACAGCAGCACCACCCGGGCCGCGCCGGCCGCGACCGCCCGGATGCCCGGACCGGTCACCAGCACGTCGCCCGCCGCGTCGCTGCGCACCACCAGCACTGTGCCCCGGCGCGACCGTCCCGCGGGCTGCGGCGCCGCCGTCAGGCGCATCCGGGCCAGCACGATGCCCACCGCGTCCGGCAGGTCGGCGGCGACGGTGGGCGCGGCGGCCACCTCGGCGGCCCGGGTGGCGGGCGTGGGCACCATGATCGCGGCGGCGCCGGCCGCGGCGGCGGCTGCCGTGTCCGCGCCGATGTCCCCGATCAGTACGCACCGGGTCGGCGTGGTCCCGAGCGCGGCCGCGGCTTCGTGCACCAGCCCGGGCGCGGGCTTGCGGCAGGCGCACCCGTCGGCCTCCGCGTGCGGGCAGATCGCCCAGTGGTCGAAGGGCCCGAGCAGCTCCTCCACCCGGGCGTTGACAAGGCGCAGGTCGTGCGCCGTGAAGCAGCCCCGGGCGAGACCGGACTGGTTCGTCACCACCGCCAGTCGCAACCCGGCGGCCCGCAACCGGTCCAGCGCCTCCCGGGCGCCGGGCACCGGTCGTACCTTCTCCGGGTCGCCGTTGTACGGCACGTCCTCCACCAGCGTGCCGTCCCGGTCCAGCAGGACGGCGTCGTACAGGCCGGACGGGAACCGGTCAGCACCCGGGTCAACCCGGGCTGACCTGCACTGATCCCGCTCCTGGTCCCGTCGCACGGGCGGCGGGTTCCCGAGGCCCCGAGGAGTAAACGTCGACGTCGGCGCCAGGCGTCCCCGCCGGTGCCGCACGACCGGTGCACGCCCTGCCACGACCTGCCCGGTCCGGCGATACCCGCCGCCCCGCAGAAGCTAACCCGTCCGCCGTTAGCGACCGCCCTCACCGGGGTACCGCTCGGTGATGGCGGTTGTGGAGAAGGTGATCGACGCGCCCCCGGAGCAGGTCTTCGAGGTGCTCGCGGACGGGTGGACGTACAGCGACTGGGTGGTGGGCACCGCGCACGTGCGGGACGTGGACGACACGTGGCCGCGCGTCGGCAGCAACCTGCACCATCGGGCCGGGCCCTGGCCGTTCTCGCTCCAGGACAAGTCGACGGTGCTGGAGTGCCAGGCGCCCCACCGGTTGGTGCTGCGCGCGGGGCTGTGGCCGGCCGGCGAGGCGATCGTGGCGTTCGCCCTGGAACCGCTGGAGGGCGGCAGGACCCGGGTGACCATCGGCGAGGACTTCGCCGCCGGTCCGCTGCGATGGGTCCGGACCAAGCTCAACGACCTGGTGCTGCATCTGCGCAACCGGGAGACGCTGGCCCGGCTCTCCGACATCGCGACGAGGCAGAAGCCGGAGCGGTGATCGATCGGTGGCGGGGCGTCTGTGCGGCCGCCGCCCGAGGGACTGGCTACCCTCTCAGGTGAACCTGTCGGCTGACCGAGGATGTCCGTGATGATCGAACCCGTGCAGTTACCCTCCCCGTGGGGGGATGCGCGCCTGACCGTCGTCGTTCCGACCTACAACGAGGCGGGCAACCTCCCGGTGCTGGTCGAGCGCCTCCTCGCGCTGCCGCTGCCGGGGCTGAAGGTGCTGGTCGCCGACGACAACTCCCCGGACGGCACCGGTGAGGTCGCCGACAAACTGGCCATCGAGCACCCGGAGCGGGTGATGGTGCTGCACCGCCCGGGCAAGGAGGGTCTCGGCCGGGCGTACGTGGACGGCATCGGACGGGCGCTCGACGACGGCGCGGACTTCGTCGCCCAGATGGACGCCGACCTGTCGCACCCGCCGGAGGCGCTGCCCGGGATGCTCGGCGCGCTGCTGTCCACCCAGGCTTCGGTGGTCATCGGCTCGCGCTACGTGCCCGGCGGTGAGCTGGACGAGAACTGGCCGCTGTACCGGCGCGCGCTCAGCGGCTGGGCCAACCTCTACGTGCACACGCTGCTGCGGGTACGCATCCGCGACCTGACCGCCGGGTTCAAGATCTGGCAGGCCGATGCGCTGCGCGCGATCGGGCTGGACCGGGTCCAGTCGAACGGCTACAGCTTCCAGGTGGAGATGCACTACCTCGCCACCAAGCTCGGCCACACGATCCTCGAGGTGCCGATCCGCTTCGAGGAGCGCCGCGACGGCGACTCGAAGATGACCACCGCCACGAAGATCGAGAGCGCGCTGATGCCGTTCAAGCTGCGCAGCCGGCACCGCAACCTCGACTCCTGACCGCTCCCGCACTTCATCGCGCCCTCACGCCGCGTCACCGTAACCGCGCGTGAGGGCGCGTTCATCCGGCCACATCGCCCGTCGCCGCCTTTGCTCTGCAGCCATCGACGCAGCACCGCTCTGAGCAGGGGCGCTCGCCGGACCCCCGCCGTGCCGCAAACGCACGCTTGGCACGGCGCGTAACCGATGCCTACAAGGCTGCAGAGCAAAGGCGGCGGTGCGGTCATCCCGCCGGGGCGGTGCCGGACACTGAGCGTGCCCCACCTGAACGGCCGCCGACCGAGCGAGTGCGAGCGACCCGGTCAGCCGATGCACCGCGAGCGCCTCGCCCCAGCCAAGCCCGTAGATCTTGGTAGGAAACAGCCCCTCTGGGGGCACTTTCCTACCAAGATCTCTGGCGCTCCCGGGATGTGGGCTGCTGTCTCGTGCGCCGGGATCGTCCGGCCCGTCGGCGAGGTCGCCGGGTGTTCCGCAGTTGGGGCGGGCGGCGGTCAGCCTCGGCGGGAGCGGCGGTGGTGGAGATGCGGTCGGGTCAGCGGTAGACGGTGCGGTGGGCGGCGGCGATCGTCCGGGCGTACACCGGGCCGGTGACGGCCCGGTCGCGGGCCAGCGCGGCCCGCGCCGCGTTCGCCCCCGGCGCACCGTGGACGCCGCCGCCGGGGTGCGCGGAGGCGCTGGCCAGGTAGAGCCGGTCCACCGGGGTGTCGGCCCGGCCCAGGCCGGGGATCGGCCGCAGGAACAACTGCTGGTACGCCGCGGCCGTGCCGCCGCCGAGCGCTCCCCCGACCAGGCTCGGTTCGGCGGCCTCCAGGTCGGCCGGGCCGGCCACGTGCCGCCCGACGATCGACGCCCGGAAACCGGGCGCCGCCGCCTCCAGCACCTCCTCCATCCGCTCCACGTGCCCCGCCACCTCCTCGGCCCGCCAGTCCCGGCGGAACGGCAGATGGGTGTAGGCCCAGAGCGACTCGGTGCCGGGCGGTGAGTGGCTCGGGTCGGCCACCGACATCTGCCCCACCAGCAGGAACGGATCCCGCGGCAGCTCGCCGCGGGCCAGCTCGGCCGCGTACGTGGTGAGGCCGTCGAGGTCTGCGCCCAGGTGCACGGTGCCGGCACCGGCCAGGTCGCGGTTCTTCCACGGCACCGGCGCGGACAGCGCCCAGTCGACCTTGAGCGTGGAGCCGTCCCACTTGAAGTGCGCCAGGTCCTCGACCATCCGGGGCGGCAGCGCCGCCGCGCCGACCAGATCGAGGAAGAGCGCCGGCGCGGGCACGTCGGCGAGCACCGCGCGCCGGGCCCGCCAGTCGGTGCCGCCCGCGGTGCGTACGCCCATCGCCCGGCCCCGGGCGGTGAGCACCCGCTCCACCCGGGCGCCGTACGTGATCCGCCCCCCACGCTCGACCAGACGGGTCACGAGCGCGTCGGTGATCCGCTGGGCGCCGCCGACCGGCACCGGCCAGCCGACCTGCTGGCCGAGCATGGCGAGCAGCCAGCCGTACACCCCGGAGCCGGCCTCCTCCGGGGACAGGTCGGTGTGCAGGGCGCAGCCGGCCAGCAGCACCGTGCCGCCCTCGCCCTCGAACAGCTCGGCGCCGAGCTTGCGGACCGGGAGCACGAGGCGGCGCGCGAGCCGGAGCGCCCCGCCGACCCGGAGTTGCCGCAGCAGGCCCAGCCCGCCGCGTACCGGCGGGAACGGGGTGGTGATGGTCTGCAGCATCGGCTCGGCGACCTGGCACCAGTCGGCGTACGCGTGCCGCCAGCGCTCCCCGTCGCCGGGCGCGAACGCCTCCAGCGAGGCGGCGGTGACGTCGAGGTCGCGGTTGACCACGGCCGCCCGCCCGTCCGGGAGCAGATGCGCCAGCACGTCCGGCGCGTGAGTCCAGGACAGGCCGTGCCGTTCCAGGTCCAGCCCGTCGAGCACCGGGGAGGCGTAGCCGAGCGGGTAGAAGGAGCTGTAGAGGTCGCTGAGGTAACCCGGCGCGGTCACGTACGCGGAGCGGACGGCTCCGCCGGGCGCCTCGGTGGCCTCCAGGACCTCGACGTCCCAGCCGGCGTCCACGAGCAGGTTCGCGGCCACCAGCCCGTTGTGTCCGGCCCCGATGACGACGGCGTCTGCGGTGGAGGTCATCGGATCCGCCTACCCGGCCGGTCACCGGGCGAAACGCGTTTGTCCCGCCCAGGCCGGGGCAAGCACGGCCGCATGTACACGGTTGCGCAGCTCATTGGTGGAGTGTGGGGCGCCGGCGGCGAGGGCGGCGAGATGGTCGTCCACGATCCGGCGGACGGGTCGCCGGTGACGCGGGCCCCGGTGGCCACCGCCGACGAGGTGGCCAAGGCGGTGGAGGCGGCGCGGGGCGCGGCGGCGGAGTGGGCGGCGACCGCACCCGCGGAACGGGCCGCGGCGCTGCACCGGGCGGCGGACGCGGTCGAGGCGGCGGCCGGGGAGCTGGCCGAGGCGACCACAGCGGAGATGGGCAAGCCGCTCGACGACGCGCGGGGCGGGGTGGCGGCGGGCGTCGGCACGCTACGACAGTACGCCGAGCTGGCACCGGTCCGGGGCGGCCGGACGCTGCACGGCGGCCACGACGCGCTGGATTTCATGGCCCCCGAGCCGCGCGGCGTGGTCGCCGCGATCACCCCGTGGAACGACCCGGTGGCGGTGTCCTGCGGACTGCTCGGCGCGGCGCTGGTCACCGGCAACGTGGTGGTCTACAAGCCGAGCGAGCGGACCCCGGCGACCGGCTGGCTGCTGGCCCGGGCGCTGGACTCGGCGTTGCCGGCCGGGGTGCTGTCGCTGCTCACCGGCGGCGGCGAGGTGGGTGCCGCGCTCGCCGGGCAGGAGCTGGACGTGATCGCCCACGTCGGTTCCACGGCCACCGGCCGGGCGATCGCCGCCGCGGGCGCGCGCACCGGGGCGAAGGTGCTGCTGGAGAACGGCGGCAGCGACCCGCTCGTGGTCGACGCGGACGTCGACCCGGTCTGGGCGGCCGAACAGGCGGCGCTGGGCTGCTTCGCCAACGCCGGTCAGATCTGCGTGGCGGTGGAGCGGATCTACGTGCACCGCGATGTCGCCGAGGGTTTCGTCGACGCGCTCGTGGCGCGCGCCGAGGCGCTCACCGTGGGCCCCGGCCGTGACGCGGGCACGCAGCTCGCGCCGCTCGTCGACCGGCGGCACCGGGACCACGTGCACGGGCAGGTCACCGCCGCACTCGCCGACGGGGCCCGGGTACGCACCGGCGGCGTGCTGCCCGACGGGCCCGGCGCGTTCTACCCGGCAACGGTGATCGAGGGCTGCCGCCACGACATGGCGCTGGTCCGCGAGGAGACGTTCGGGCCGGTCGCCCCGGTGGTGGTCGTCGACTCGTTCAGCGAAGGGCTGCGCTGTGCGGCCGACTCCCCGTACGGCCTGGCCGCCACCGTGCTGACCGGCTCGATGAGCCACGCCCAGCGCGCCTGGCGGGAACTGCCGGTCGGCACCGTAAAGATCAACTCGGTGTTCGGCGGGGCGCCCGGCGGCGCGGCCCAGCCGCGCCGGGGCAGTGGTCAGGGCTTCGGGTACGGCCCGGAGCTGCTGGACGAGTTCAGCAGCGTGAAGGCGGTGCACCTGGAGGCGCCGGGCGGCGGCCACTGGTGAGAGCGTACGACTGAGGCCGGACGACCCGAGCCCGGGACCGCATCGGTCCCGGGCTCGACGCGTACCCCCAGGGTTCAGCGACCCCCGCGGGCCTTGCGGGTCGCGTTGTTGTTGGCCTTCTCGATCGCCTCGACCAGTTCCGGTTTGGTCATCCTGGACCGGCCGCGCACGTCCAGCTTCTTCGCCACCTCCATGAGGTGGTCCTTGGTGGCGTTGGCGTCCACCCCGCCGGCCGTCTTCGCGCGCCGGGCCGGGCCGCCGCCCTCGGCCTGCTTGTCGCTGGGCCCCTTGCGGCCCTTGGGCTCCCAGTGGTCACCCACCTTCTCGAACTCGTGCTTGACCGCGGCGAAGGCGGTGCGGTGCGCCCGCTCCCCCTCGCCGTACGTCTCGACCGCCGAGTCGTGCGTCTTCTCCCAGGTCCGCTGCGCCTTCGCCGGGGAGCGCCGCAGCGTGCTGGGCAGTACCTCGCGCCCGGGCATCTCGTCCTCCTGGAGTCTCGATCGGGTGTCTGGTGTGGTTCCCGCCCGCCCGGCGGGCAAACCGGCACCCGGTTTGTCGATTTCCCCCCGGGGGTACCGCCCGCCCACGCCCGGTGGCACGGGCCTGGAGGAGGCGGACATGACCGTGACGACACCCCAGACGGCCGGCGGCCGGACGCGGTCCCGTCTCCCCCGGCGGATCCGTCAGCTCAACTGGCGTACCTGGCGGGGCGTGCTGGTGCGCAGCGGCAAGGGTTTCGTCACCGACAACTGCGCCGACTGGGCGGCGGCGCTCACCTACTACGGGGTGCTGGCGCTGTTCCCGTCCACGATCGTGGTGGTCGCACTGGTCGGCCTGGTCTCGGACGGCCCGCGCACCGTCGACACCGTGATCGACCTGGCCCGGGAGATCGGCGCCGGCTCGGTGGTCGGCAACGACGCGTTCGTGGGCGTGGTGCGCAACGTGGTCGAGCAGCAGGGTTCGGCGAAGGTGCTGCTCAGCTTCGGTCTGCTCGGCGCGCTCTGGTCCGCGTCCGGATTCATCGGCGCGTTCACCCGCGCCTCCAACGCCATCTACGGGGTGCGGGAGGGCCGGCCGTTCTACCGGCTACGTCCGTTGCAGATCGGCATGGCCGCGGTGACGATCGTGCTGCTCGCGGTGGTGGCCACCGGGCTGATCGTCAGCGGCCCGGTCACCGACGCGGTCGGCGACCTGCTGCACGCCGGTGCGGTGGCCCGCACGACGTGGTCGGTGGCGAAGTGGCCGCTGCTCGCGGTGGTCGCCATGACACTGCTGTCGCTGCTGTTCTGGATCGCGCCGAACGTGCGCCAGCCGCGGTTCCGCTGGCTCACCCCGGGCGGCGCGCTCGCGCTCGTGGCCTGGGTGCTCGCCTCCTTCGGTTTCGGCCTGTACGTGGCCAACTTCGGCTCGTACGACGTCACGTACGGCAGTCTCGGCGCGGTCATCGCGTTCCTGGTGTGGCTCTACCTGTCCAACTGCGCGTTGATGCTCGGCGTCCAGGTGAACGCCGAGCTGCAACGCGGGCGGGCGATGCAGGCCGGGGTGGAGGAACCGGACGACCCGGTGCTGCCGCCGCGCGCCCCGGCCGACGAGGACAAGGCAGAGAAGGCGGACGGGGAGAAGACGGCCGACCGGTTGCCGCCCGGATGACCGGCTCCCCCGGCCGGCGCCGGTTTACCGGCGGCCCCCCGGGGCATCTCCCAAGGTATGGAACGTGGCAGCAGCAAGCACTCGCCCAGGGTCGACGACCAGATGAGCAGCGAGGTCAGCGGTCTCGTCCAAGGCGCCGGCACCGGCGGTTCGCGGGCCGAGGAGTTCCGGGTCCCGGAGCCGGCCGGCGAGGACCAGCCGGAGGCCACCACGGCGCCGGCCGGGGAGCTGCGCAGCGGCGCGCCGCAGGGCATGAGCTCCGAGGACGTCGAGGCGCGCAGCCGTCTGGGGCGGTTCATCACGATGACCGCCCTGCCCGGCGACCGGGAGGCGCTGCTTGCCAACGCGCGGGAGAACGAGGCGCCGGCGGACATCGTCGCCGCCCTGGAGACCCTGCCCGAGGGCACCCGTTACCAGACGATCTCCGAGGTGTGGGCCGCCCTCGGGCACAGGAACGAGACGACGCGCTGGTGAGCGGGCCGGCCCACGGCCCGTACGAAGACACCCAGCGGAACAGGAGGAACCCCGACATGAGCGGCGTTACCGAGCACGTGGACGTTGACGTACCGATCCGGACCGCGTACGACCAGTGGACCCAGTTCGAGGAGTTCCCGCACTTCATGGAGGGCGTGCAGGAGGTCCGGCAGCTCTCGGACACGATGACCCACTGGACCGTCGAGATCGCGGGCGTGAAGCGCGAGTTCGACGCCGAGATCACCGAGCAGCTGCCCGACGAGCGGGTGGCCTGGCGCTCCACCGGGGGCACCCAGCAGGCGGGCGTGGTGACCTTCCACCGCCTCGACGAGGGGCACACCCGGGTCACGCTCCAGATGGAGTTCGAGCCGCACGGCGTGGTCGAGAAGGCCGGCGACAAGCTGGGCGTGGTCGACCGGCGCGCCAAGGGCGACCTGGACCGGTTCAAGCAGTTCATCGAGCGACGCGGTCAGGAGACGGGCGCCTGGCGCGGCGCGGTCGACCGGCCGACCCCCTGATCCATCCCCCGTACCCGAGTTTCGATGGCCGCCGGCGATGCCGGCGGCCATCGCCGTGCCCGGCCGTTTGCGGTCATCCGGTCCGGGTACCGCAGGGGAATGACCGACAACGACCGCCAGTGGCGCGACGAGGACCGTACTCCCCTGCACGAGCTGGACCAGGCCATCGCCCGGTCGGCCATGGACGGCCAGGGCGACGACGTCACCGCCAACGACGCCGGCGAGGAGGCCGCGTTCGGCCACGGCCCGGAGGCGGTGGACCGGGGCGCCGGCCCGGAGGCCGAGCGCCGTGAGATGACCGACGCGGACCGGGCCTACCGGCCGTCGACGATCGGGCGGACCGGCCCGGACAGCATGTGATTCCGCCGGCTGCGGGCATCCGTGCCGATGCCCGCAGCCGCCGGATTCATGCTCGGCCGAAACGACAAAAAGTGCGGTACGGACAGCCGGAAAAACGGACAGCCCATCTAGAATCGGCCGAACGGCTGACGGCACTCCCCCTGATGCGCGCAAGACTTTCGGGATGCAACAGGGCTCCGGTTTCCTCTCCAACCGTCAGCGCAAGCTCGCCTGGCTGGGCTTCCTGCTCGCCGCGATCCAGGCTCCGGTCTCCGCCCGGTTCACCGAGGACAGCTCCTGGCTGTTCAGCCTGGTGGTGGCGCTGATGGTCGCGACCGTGATCATCGCCGACGACGGCGCCCGCCGCCGCCCGGCCGAAGCCCGCTCCTCCGACTGAGTCAGCGCGTGCCGGGGCGCGCCTCGTGCCCCGCCACCCCCCGGCTGCGGCGGCGCTCCTTCATCTCCGCCTCGTAGAGGTGCCGCCGGCCCTCGACCAGCTCGTCGCGGGCCTGCCGGTCCAGCTCCCGGAAGAGCGCGTAGTACCCGTCGTCGAAGTCCTCGACGATCTGGAACGTCCACCGCCCGGCGATGACGTTGCGGCCGAGCAGTTCCCTGTCGATCCGCCCGGCGAGCGCCGGATGACCGGCGGAGCGGAACATCTCCACCGCGTCGTCGAGCATCAGGTCGGCGTGGCCGATGAGCTGGTGCAGCTCGTACAGGTGGCCGCGGGCCCGCTCGACGCACTCCAGGGCCTCGCTGAGCTTGCCCAGCGCCTCGACCGTGGCGTCACTCACTCCGTCCGGGCGCCGGTGTGCCCGGTCCGGTCCGTCGGCCCGCTGTCCCATCGTGTCCCTCCGTGGCCCCGATCGTGTGGTCTGCGTACCGGACTTCTGCCCCCGCACGGGCGACTCAATCCCGGCGGAGGAGGCGACCGCTCCCCCGGACGACCCGGGCATCCGCCGCTCGGCCGAGGTCGGCCCCCGGTGACCGGCGATAGCCTCGGACACCATGCGCGTGCCGAACAACCGGGTCGCGACCCGCTCCGCGGCGGTGGCCGCGCGGTCGACCCTCACCACGCTTACCGCCGCCGTCGGCACCGCCGGCCTCGCCGCGGCCCACGCCAACCCCGGGCTGCTCGCCGAGGTCGACCAGCACGCGGCGGGGGTGCGCGACAGCCTCGACGGCGACCGCCGCCCGCTGACCGTGGCGGCGCTCGCCGGGTACGCCGAAGGGCTCCGCGACGCGGCGTCGGAGCACGGGTGGACGCCACCCGCGGAGTCTGTGGACTGGTCCGAGCCGGACTGGGTGCTCACCCGCCTGCTCGCGGTCTGCCTGCTGGCCCGCGGGCTGGACCCGCGTCACCTGGCCTGACCCGGAGACGGCTACGGGGCGCCCGCGATCGCCCCGCGGACACCCCGTCACCCGTTGCCGTCAGCCGCCCGGCCGACGGAACTGCTGCGTCTCGTCGCCCGCCTCGCCGGAGCGGTACGTGGCCGCGCCCGACATGGACGACTGCTGCGCCGCCGGCGCGGGCTGCCCGCCCCGGTCGGCCATCCGGCGTTCGTAGTCGCCCCGGCCGGCCTGCTGGGCCTGCCGCTGCTCCCGGAACGCCCGGGACTCCTCCGAGGCCCGGTGCAGCCACCCGTCCCAGCGGTCCTGCATCGGCTTGACCAGACCACCACCGACACCGATGATCAGGATGCCGGCCACGGTGGCGAGGAACGCCACCAGCACCGGTGTGGTCACCGTGGTGGCGATGCCCACCTGGTTCAGCGCGGCGATCACGCCGAGCGCCAGGATGAAGATCGCCGTCACGTCGGCCAGCACGCGGCCGTACGAGAGCCCGCCGAGCGCGCCGGACACCAGGTCCCGGACGGCGTTGGCGATGGCAGCCGCGATCACCACGATCACGATCGCCACGAAGGCCCGCGGCAGCCAGGACACCACCCCGCGGATCAGGTCGCTGATCGCGTTCGGTCCCCACACCCCGAAGGCGAACTGCAGGGTGAACAGCAGGACCGCGTAGTAGGCCAGTTTGGCCAGGATGTCGCTGGCGTCGTACTTGGTGCGTTCCAGGGCCCGTTTGATGCCGCCGCGCTCGACGGCGCGGTCGAATCCGACCCGTTCCAGTGCCGCGTCCACAATTTTGAGGACGGCTCGGGCGATGAGCCAACCCACGACGAGGATCGCGATGAACGCGATCGCCCGCGGTACGAAGAGCAGCACCGACCTCCAGAAGTCGGTCCAGGCCGCACTGATGTCGACCTGGCCGACCGCGAGGGTTTTCGGCATGATGTCCCTCCTGTCGCGTGAACTGCGCCGCCCGCATACCCAGTGGTCTGGGCAGCACGCCGGACCGAACCGGGGCAATTTCCCGACATGCCCCACCGAACCGACCCTGACCTGCCCGAACGTCCACGCCGACCGGTGCCGGCACCCGCCACGGACGCATGATCGGAACCCGCCTGCCACGCTCCGGTTAGGCTGCGGTCATGCCAGGCACCGTCGGTCGGGTTCCCACACCGTCCGCCCCCGCACCGGGAGCGCCCACCGATCCCGTCGTCGGCGGGCGGACGGCCGGGGCCGCCCACCCCTGGGCCGGCACGCCGCTGGGCGCCCCGCACACCTGGGATCCCGCGGTACGCGCCGTGACGGAAGTGGTGCTCGCCTCCCCCGTGCCGATGGCCCTGCTCCTCGGCGACGACCTGGTGGTCTTCTACAACGACGGGTACGCCGAGCTGATCGGCGACCGGCACCCGGACGCGCTGGGCCGGCCGGCGGCCGAGGCGTTCGCCGAGGTGTGGCGCGACCCGGGCGCCGGCGAGGCGCTGGAACGGGTCTACCGGCACGGCGAGCCGTTCCTGCAACGAGAGGCGGTACTGCCGGCCGACCGGCAGGGCCCGGCCGAGCCGGCCGTGTTCACCCGGGGCCACTGCCCGGTCCGCGACTCCGCCGGCCGCATCGTCGGCGTGCTCACCGTCTCGGCGCAGACCACCCAGCTGACCCAGCAGTTGCAAAGCCTGAGCGACTTCGCGGCGGCGCTGGCCGGCACGCTCACGCTCGACGACGTGGCGCGGGTGACGCTGCGCTACTGTCTGCACTCCTTCGACGCCGACCGGGTGTCCTTCGCGGTGGACGAGGGCAGCGCGTGGCGGCTGGTCCGCCGTATCCGCGGCGAGCTGCTCGACGAGGCCGACGAGCGGCTGCCCCCGCTGTGGCGCCGGATGCCCGCCGAGTCGCCGCTGCCGGCCGTGGTGACCGCGCGCAGCGGCGTGGCCTCGTTCACCGCCGACGGGCAGCCGCTGCGCGGCGTCGCGGCCGACCGGCACGACGAGAAGATCCGCGCGCTGGCGGCGCTGCCGCTGCGTACCACCGCGGTCCGAGGCTCGCTCACGGTGGGCTACCGGACGCCGCGTCCCTGGTCCCCGGCCGAACGGGCGCTGCTGACCGCGTCCGCGGAGCTGGTCGGCCAGGCCGCCGAGCGGGCCCGCCGCTTCGAGACCCAGCACGGCACCGCCCAGATGCTGCAGCGCAGCATGCTGCCGGAACGGCTGCCGGACCTGCCCCGGCTGCGCATCGCCGCCCGCTACGACCCGGGCGTGGACGGCAACGCGGCCGGCGGCGACTTCTACGACGCGTTCCTGCTGCCCACCGGCGCGTTGGGCGTGGTGCTGGGCGACGTGGCCGGGCACGACGTGCAGGCCGCCGCACGGATGGGCCAGGTACGCGCCGCGCTGCGCGCGCTCGCCCTGGTCGACTCCCGCCCGGACGCGGTGCTCGACGGCCTGGACCGGCTGGTCAGCAGCCTCGGTGTCGAGGGCGGCACCCAGGAGCTGTTCGTGACAGTGGTCTTCGGCGTGGTCGAGGCGGACCGCGAGCTGATCACGCTCGCCAGCGCCGGTCATCCCGCGCCGCTGATCCGGCGCGCCGGACCCGACGCGGCGGTGGCCGAGTTCGTCGACGTGCCGCCCGCCCCTCCGCTGGGCCTGGGTGGTGGGCGGGCGCGTACCGCCACCGTGCCGTTCCGCCCGGGCGACACCCTGCTGCTCTACAGCGACGGCGTGGTGGAGCGGCGCTGGCAGGACCTGGCCGCCGGGATGGCCGGGCTGGGCGCGGCGGTGACCGGGGCGGCCGGCGGCGATCCGCGCGCGCTCTGCGCGGTGGCGACCGCCTCGGTGCCGGGCGCCACCGAGGACGACGTGGCGGTGCTCGCGGTGGAGTACGCGGTGCGCCCCAGCCGGTCGGCGAGCATGGAGGTGCCGGCCGAGCCGACCGCGCCGAGCCGGGTCCGGCACTGGATGACCGCGCAGCTCGGCGAGTGGCACGTGCCCGAGGCGGTGATCGGCGCGGCGGTGCTGTGCACGAGCGAGCTGACCACGAACGCGCTGCTGCACGCCGGCACCGCCGCCCGGGTCGAGGTCGACCTGTCCGCCGAGCGGTTGCTGGTGTCGGTGGCCGACTCCGGCACCCGCGGTCAGGTCACCCGGGCGCAGACCGACACGCTCAGCAGCCGGGGCCGCGGGCTCGGCCTGATCGAGGAGCTGAGCGACGCCTGGGGCACCGACCCGACCGTCCGCGGCTCGACTGTGTGGTTCGAAATCCTCATTCCGGCTGGCGGGGCGCGCGTCGGCGACGCCCCGGCCGGGTAGGAGCCCGACATGAGCGACGACAAGCGCCGCGGTGTCCTCTTCGACGTGGACGGCACCCTGGTCGACACGACGTACCTGCACACGGTGAGCTGGTGGGAGGCGCTGCGCCAGGCCGACCACCGGGTGCCGATGGCGCGGATCCACAGGTCCATCGGCATGGGCTCGGACAAGCTCCTCGACCACCTGCTGGGGGCGGAGCGGGACCGGGACGCCGACGGCCGGCTGCGCGACGCGCACGACGCGCTCTACGGCGAGTACTGGGAGCGGCTCGCGCCGCTGCCCGGCGCGCGGGAGCTGCTGCGTGCCTGCGCGGAGCGCGGGCTGCGGGTGGTGCTCGCGACCTCGGCCGCCGAGCACGAGGTCACCGCGCTGCGCGCCGCGCTGGACGTGGACGACGTGATCGACTCGGTCACCTCGTCGGCCGACGCGCAGGAGAGCAAGCCGGCGCCGGACATCCTGGTCGCCGCGCTGGACCAGTCGGGGCTGACCGCCGAGCGGGTGGTGTTCGTCGGCGACTCGGTCTGGGACGTGGCCGCCGCCGGCAAGCTGGACATCCCCTGCATCGGCCTGACCTGCGGCGGCACCGGCCGGGCTGAGCTGGCCGGGGCGGGCGCGGTGGCGGTCTACGACGACCCGGCCGCGCTGCTGGAGGCCCTGCCGGAAAGCGCCATCGGCACGCTCGCTTGACCGGCCGGTCAACCGGCGGGCACGCGCAGGCTTAGCCGGGCCCGCTTCGGGGCACTGCTGGACTCCACCGCCCGGCCTACGGGCGACGGAAGGGTGGCGCCGTGGAACCGGTCGATGTCGCGTTCGCTCTGCTGGGCGTCGGTGCGCTGCTGGCCGGGGTGCTTCCCCGGGTGCTGGAGAGACGGCCACTGTCGATGCCCATCGCGTTCCTCGGGCTCGGCATGCTCGTCTTCGTGCTGCCCACCGGTCTGCCCACACCGGACCCGCTGCGCTGGCCCGAGCTGACCACCCACCTCACCGAGGTCGGGGTGATCGTCGCGCTGATGGGCGCCGGCTTGAAGATCGACCGTCCGCTGAGCTGGTCCCGCTGGTCGTCGACCTGGCGGCTGCTGGCGATCGCCATGCCGCTGTGCATCGCCGCGGTGGCGCTGCTCGGCTGGTGGTGGGCCGGTCTGGTACCGGCCGCGGCGCTGCTGCTCGGCGCGGCGCTCGCCCCCACCGACCCGGTGCTCGCCTCCGACGTGCAGGTGGGCGAACCGACCGATGTGGAGGACTCGGAGGACGAGGTGCGCTTCGCGCTCACCTCGGAGGCGGGCCTCAACGACGGACTGGCCTTCCCGTTCGTGTACGCGGCCATCGCGATCGCCACCACCGGACTCGCGCCGTCCGGCTGGCTGGGCGAGTGGTTCGCCGTGGACGTGCTCTACAAGCTGGCCGCCGGGGTGGGTGGCGGGCTGCTCGTCGGCTGGCTGCTCGGCAAGCTGTTCTTCCGCGCCCCGAGCAAGCTGCGGCTGGCCAAGCACTCCGAGGGCTTCCTCGCGCTGGCCGCGACGTTCCTCGCGTACGGGCTGGTCGAGGTGATCGGCGGGTACGGCTTCCTGGCCGTGTTCGTGGCCGCCCGCGCGATCCGGGCCGCCGAGCGTACGCACGAGTTCCACTCCGTGCTGCACGACTTCGCCGAGCAGGTGGAGCGGCTGCTCACGGTGCTGTTGCTGCTGCTGTTCGGCGGTGCCGTGATCGGCGGGCTGCTCGCGCCGCTGACCTGGCCGGCCGCGCTGGCCGGGCTGGCCCTGGTGCTGGTGATCCGGCCGCTGGCCGGGTGGCTGTCGCTGCGCGGAGCGCCCGGCAAGCCGGCCGAGCACTGGGTGATCTCGCTGTTCGGCATCCGGGGCGTCGGCTCGTTCTACTACCTGGCGTACGCCACCAGCAAGACCGACTTCCCGCAGGCGGATCTGGTCTGGGCCACTGTCGGTCTCGTGGTGGTGGTGTCGGTGGTGGCGCACGGCATCGCCGCGACACCCGTCATGCAGTTGCTGGACCGGGAGGGCGAACGCACCGGCGAGGACACGCGGGCCGGGTCGGCGGCGCAACCCGTGGGCGCCACCGGCTGAGCGTCCGGGCGGCGACCCGGATCAGGCCAGCGACCGGCGGGGGTCCGGATCAGGCCAGCCGGGCGGCGAGCGCGCGGCCCAGGTCCCGGCCGGACCGCCAGGCGGTCTGCACCCGTGGGCGGCCGAACGCGTCACCGGCCAGGCCGATTCCGTCGTCGTCCAGGTGGAACATGGCACCCCCGGCGAGCGCCGCCGGGGTCGCGTACGTCCAGCGGTGCACGTGGGCCCACACGGTCGGCTCGGGCAGTGCGAACAGGTCGCGGACCGCCTGCTCGATCGCCGGGCGGGCGGCGGTGGGCTGGAGCAGGTGCCCGGCGGCGAACGCGGCGGTGGTGTGCGCGACGAGCACCGGCGCGCCGTCGCCGCGCCGGTCGCCGTCGTCGCAGACCAGGCTGAGCACGGGATGGTCGTTGACGAACGCGCCCCGGAAGTCCGGCCAGCGGCGGGCCGGGAAGTGCAGCACCCCGCTCAGCGCCGCCGACCAGCGCTGCGCGGCCACCGCCCGGGTGGCCTCTGCCAGCGCCGGATCCAGCAGCAGCGCGGCCTGCGGGCCGGGCATGGCGAGCACGACCGCCTCGGCCTCGGTGCCGTCCACCCGGGGGCCGGGCTCGACGCTCATCACCAGCCGGTCGTGCGTCACCGGCAGGTCGCCGGCCAGGTGCTCGACGAGTGAGCGCAGCCCGCGCGGGGCGGCCCAGCGCATCGGGCCGGCGACCTCCTGGCGCCCGCCCGGCCCGTACGCGACGAGCGTGTCGGTCCACTCCCGCGCCAGCCCGGCGGCCCGCCACCGGTCGACCACGGCGGCGAAGTCCGGGTCGTCCACGGTGAAGTACGCGGCGCCCAGGTCGGCCGGGCGGCCGTCGAAGCGCTTGCTGGCCATCCGCCCGCCGGTGACCCGGGCCCGTTCGCGTACCCGCACCGGGACGCCGGCCCGCGCCAGCTCGGTCGCGCACGCCACCCCGGCGATGCCCGCACCGACCACCACCACGCCCGTCCGATCCGCCGTCACCAGGTGATCGTAGGCGGCGGGCGGCATGAACCCGCCGAGCCTGGGGTAGTGGTACACCTGTTCGAGGAGAGGTGATCGACATGGCCGACCGCAACAACGCCAGCGGCAGGAACGTGAACCCGGACGCCGCCGTCAAGGACCCGGACGACTGGGTCACCGGCGACGAGCCGCCCACCGCCGCCCAGGAGTCGTACCTGCACACCCTGGCCCAGGAGGCGGGCGAGCCGGTGCCGGAGGGCCTGACCAAGGCCGAGGCGTCCCGGCGGATCGACGAGCTCCAGGCGGAGACCGGCCGGGGCCGCTGAGGTCAGCGCGGGGGCAGGCGGTGCAGCTCGACCCGGTCGAGCCGCCCCGCCGCCACCCGGGCGGTCAGGTACGTGGCGTACGGCTGCGCCCGCCGGTCGGTGGGTGAGCCGGGGTTGAGCAGCCGCAGGCCGCCCGGGGCGACACTGTCCCACGGGATGTGCGAGTGCCCGAAGACGAGCAGGTCGCAGTCGCCGTACGCGGCGGCGCAGCGCTCCTCGCGACGGGTCTTCGGGCCGGTCTCGTGCACGACGGCGACCCGCAGGCCGTCCAGCTCGACGCGGGCCACCTCGGGCAGCCGGGCGCGCAGCGCCGGCCCGTCGTTGTTGCCGTACACCCCGACCAGCCGGCGCGACCGCTCCTCCAGCGCGTCCAGCAGCGCCACGTCCACCCAGTCCCCGGCGTGCACGACGACATCCGCGGCCTCCACCGCCCCCCACAGCGGCGCGGGCAGATCCCGCGCCCGCTTGGGCACATGCGTGTCGGCCATGATCACGAGTTCCACACCCCCATCCTCCCCCACTCCCTCCCTGCACCGTCGATCATGAAGTTGGCGGCACTCAGGGAGATCGACTTCGCCGTCAACCTCATGATCGACGGGAAGAGGTGGCGGGGCGGCGCTCGGCGGCGGCGCGGGCGGCGGCGTCAGTGATCCGGCCGGCGGCGACGATCAGGCCGATGTGTGAGTACGCCTGCGGAAAGTTGCCCACCTGCTCGCCGGTGTCCGGGTCGATCTGCTCCGCGTACAGGCCGAGGTCGTTGGTGCGGGCGGCGAGGCGTTCGACCAACCGCCGCGCCCGGTCCAGTTCCCCCGCCTCGGCCAGGCAGGCGGCCAGCCAGAACGAACAGATCACGAACCCGGCCGGGTCGCCGTCCCAGCGGCGCAGCAGCCCGTCGCGGGACAGCCGCCGCTCCAGCACGTCCATCGTGGCGCGCATCCGGTCGTCGTCCGCCGGGAGAAAACCGACGAGCGGCATGACCAGCACCGAGGCGTCCAGGTCGTCCGAGCCGAACGCCCCGGTGTACGCGCCGACCCGCTCGTTCCAGCCGTGGGCGAGCACCGCCGCCCGTACCTCGTCGCGTGCGGAGGCCCAGCGTGCCACGTCGGCGGGCTCGCCGATGCGGGAGCCGAACCGCACCGCCCGGTCCAGCGCGGTCCAGCACTCCACCTTCGACGACACGTAGTGCCGCTCCGGGCCGCGCCCCTCCCACATCCCCGCGTCGGGCCGGTGCCAGCCGCGCTCGGCCTGGTCGGCGAGCGTCCGCAGCAGATCGCGGACCTCCGGTGACATGGGGTCGAGGTAGTACCGCATCAGCCAGGCGGCGTCGAGCACCTCGCCCAGCACGTCGTTCTGCCGCTGCCGCCAGGCGTCGTTGCCGACGAGCACCGGCCGGCTGTGCTCGTACCCGGCCAGGTGGTCGAGGTCGTGCTCGGTCAGGTCCCGCTCCCCCTCGACGCCGTACATGATCGGCACCGGCTCGTCGCCGATCCGGCCCATCGCCCGGGCCACCCAGGTGAACTGCCGGTCCGCCTCGTCCGGACAGGCCGCCCGCCAGAGCGCCTGGAGGGTGAGGCTGAAGTCGCGCAGCCACACGTAGCGGTAGTCGTAGTTGCGGTCGCCGCCGAGCCGCTCCGGCACCGACGTGGTGGCCGCCGCGACGACAGCACCGCTGGGCGCGTAGGTCATCCCCTGCACCGCGAGCGCGCTGCGCCGCACCTCGTCGCGATACTCGCCCTGGTAGTCGTGCAGCGCCGACCAGGACCGCCAGCCGGCGATTGTCTCGGCCACCACCTCGGCGGCGTCGGGCAGCGCCGGTTCGCCGCCGGCGTACGTCGGGGCGTACCCGAGGGTGAAGCGGTGGGTGCTGGCGGCGCGGGCGGTGAACCGTCCCGCGGCGGCCCCCTCGGCGATGGTCAGCGGGACGTCGGCGCGCAGCTCCAGCCGGCAGGCGCCGGCCGTGGCGGCCACCACCCCGTCACGTTCGGTGAGGTAGGCGCCTACCCGGCCGTACTCGAAACGCGGCGCGTACTCGACGCGCATCGGCACCTCGCCGGTCAGCCCTTCGACCAGCCGGGCGAGCACCCTCGGCGAGCGCATCCCGATGTCGTGACCGCGCGCGCCGGGCTCCAGCGCCAGCGCGTCGGTGACGGCGACCGTGCCGGTCGCCGTGGTGAAGACGGTACGCAGCACCAGCGTGTCGTCCAGGTAGGACCGGCTGCTGGTGGCCGGGCCCTCGGGACGGATGCTCCAGTGGCCGGCGTCCTCGTCGAGCAGGCGCCCGAACACCGACGGCGCGTCGAACCGGGGCGGGCACCACCAGTTGACCGCGCCGTCCCGGTCGACCAGGGCGGCGCTGCGCCCGTCGGCGAGGAACCCGTGCTCGCTGATCCGTCGGGTCGGCACGACTGTGGCTACCCGGCCCGGGTGCCACCATGCCTGGCCACATCGGTCCCGGTCGGCGCGTTACCGCTGCCCGGCGGCGGGAACGCGGCGGGTTGACGAAGGAGGATGCTCATGACCAGACCCTCGACTCCGACCGCGGCCTGGCAGCCCGGAATGCCGGGCAGCGACAACCTCCCGTCCGGCCCGGGCGGTCGCCCGACGCCGCCGAGCGGGGACGGGCACGGCCCGCAGGCCGGGGCCACTACCGTCACGATCGGTTCGTATCCGGACTATCCGTCCGCCCAGCGCGTGGTGGACTATCTGGCCGACAACAGGTTCCCGGTGGAACGTACCTCGATCGTCGGTACGGACCTCACACTCGTGGAGACCGTGATGGGACGGCTCACCACGGGCCGGGCGGCCCTGCTCGGGGCCGGCACCGGCGCCTGGTTCGGTCTGTTCATCGGGTTGCTGTTCGGCATCTTCACCGCGGGCAACTGGCTGGCGGTGATCCTGGTCGGGCTGGTGATCGGCGCGATCTGGGGTGCTGTGTTCGGCGCGGTCGCGCACGCCATGAGCGGTGGGCAGCGTGACTTCACGTCTGCGAGTTCGCTGCGGGCCGCCCAGTACGCGGTCACGGTGGACGCGGAGCTGGCCGGTCAGGCCCAGCAGCTGCTCAGCCGGATGCACCTGACACCGACCGGCGCGACCGCCCGCTGACCGGCGGTACGCGACATCGAGGGAGGGCCCAGCCTGGGTCCTCCCTCGCCGCGTCAGTGGTACGCCCGCTCACCGGCGCGCAGCGGCACGTCCACCCGGTTCTCCGGCGGGGCCAGCGGGCAGGCCCACCTGTCGTCGTACGCGCAGCTGGGGTTGTAGAGGTAGTTGGGGTCCAGCCGGACCCGGTCGCCGGCCAGCACGGTCAGGCCGCGACCGAACGTGCCCTTGACGGTGTCGGTGAGATACCGGCCCCCGCCGTACGAGCCGTCGCCACAGGTGGCGTCGCGCAGCGGCAGGAACAGTCCGCCCCCGTACGCCTCGATCCACCACAGCGTGAGCGGTCCCCACGGCGTCTCGGCGACTGCCGCGCGCCGGTAGGCGACCACCCCGTCCGGGCCGCCGGTGTCGATGCGCAGCTCCCCGGAAGCGGGGCGCAGCGGTGCCTCCACCACGGCCGACGGGTCGGGCGGGTACCAGCGCAGCCCGGTGAAGCCGGCCCGGTCGGCGGGCGGCACCGGGCTGCTCGGGTGGGTGCGGAACAGTTCGTCGCGCGCGGCCCGGAACCCGGTCAGGTCGAGGTCGGACAGGTAGAGCCGGGCCACCCGCTCCCGCCAGTCGAGCAGGTCGAGATCGTCCATCCCCCGACCCTAGCCGGGTCATACGTTCAAACTTCTAATAAGACTGCGGTCTAGCGCACCCACCCACGGCAGACACACTTGTTTAAATTTTAAATAGTGCTACTCTCGGAGCCATGACGGAGAGCCTGGACGCGGAGCGAATGGCCTGTTGGCGCGCGTACATCGAGTCGAGCCAGCGGCTGTTCACCCGGCTCGAGGACGACCTGCGCGCCGACAGCGACCTGAGCTTCGCCGACTACCACGTGCTGGTGCTGCTCTCCGAGGCACCCGGTCAGCGGCTGCGCATGGGTGAGCTGGCCGACCGGCTGGTGTTCTCACCGAGCCGACTGACCTACCAGGTCGCCACGATGCGCAAGCGCGGCCTGGTGGCGAAGGAGGCGTGTCCGGCCGACCGGCGCGGCAGCGAGGCCGTGCTCACCGCGGCCGGCCTGCTCGCCCTGCGCGAGGCCGCGCCGCACCACCTGCGCTCCGTGCGCGCCCACCTGATCGACGACCTCGACGACGCCGAGGTCGCCTGCCTCACCCGGGTCTTCGAGCGGCTCGGCCGGCGCCTGCGCGCCGACCGCACCGCGTCGTCCACCCCGGCCGACAAGTAAGGAGTCCCGCGATGCCCGCGATCACCGTCGACGACGTCCTCGTCCTGCCCCGCCTGCCGAAGCTCGGCGAGGCGACCGAATACCGTGCGGTCCGCCGGGTCACCACCGCGCCCAGCGGCTACGAGGGCGAGGGCTTCCCGGTCCGCCGGGCCTTCGCCGGGGTGCCGATGACCGAGCTGGACCCGTTCATCCACCTCGACCAGATGGGCGAGGTCGACTACGCGCCGGGCGAGCCGAAGGGCACCTCCTGGCACCCGCACCGCGGCTTCGAGACCGTGACCTACATGATCGACGGGATCATGGACCACCAGGACTCGACCGGTGGCGGCGGCACCATCACCGACGGCGACACCCAGTGGATGACGGCAGGCAGTGGCCTGTTGCACATCGAGGCCCCGCCGGAGCACCTGGTGATGAGCGGCGGGCTGTTCCACGGCCTCCAGCTCTGGGTCAACCTGCCCCGGGTGGCCAAGATGAGCGCGCCCCGCTACCAGGACATCCGCGGCCGGGAGTCGGCGCTGCTGACCACGCCCGACGGCGGCGGCCTGATCCGGGTCATCGCCGGCGAGGTCGCCGGGCACCAGGGTCCGGGCTCGACGCACACGCCGATCACCATCGCGCACGTCACGTTGCAGCCCGGCGCCGAGTTGAGCCTGCCGTGGCGGTCGGACTTCAACGCGCTGGTGTACGTGCTGGCCGGCCGAGGCACGGTCGGGACCGACCGGCGGCCGATCCAGCTCGGCCAGCTCGCCGTGCACGGGCCCGGTGAGGCGCTGCGGATCACCGCCGACCGGACGCAGGACTCCAACGCCCCGGCGCTGGAGCTCTACCTGATGGGCGGCCAGCCGATCCGCGAGCCGGTGGCCCACTACGGTCCGTTCGTGATGAACACGCGGGCCGAGCTGATCCAGGCGGTCGAGGACTTCCAGGCCGGCCGGCTCGGGGTGATCCCGACCGGGCGGGTGCCGCACAGCGACGGCCAGGGCGACCGCCCCTGACCTGCTACGGGCGCCCCGGTTCGCCGGGGCGCCCGGCCGCGGCCTCAGGAGACGGCGAAGATCCCGGCCACCCCGAGGATCACCATCAACAGGACCGCCACCAGCGCACCCCGCTCCCCCTCCACCGCCTGGTCGCGGTCGTCGGTCACGGTGTTCGTCGTCTCGGCGGGCATGTCGGTGCCTCCTCGGTTTCGCGGTCCAGGGGTCCGGCGCACCCCTGACGCGCGCAGCGACGCCGACCTGCTGCTCGACGTGCGGGGCCCTGCCGGGGGTCCTACCGTGTGAGGACGTCGTCGACCTCGGGGGGTGGAACGTGACTCTGCGGGACTGGTTCCTCACCGCACAGGAACGCGCCAACCCGGGCTCTGAATTACCCGTCTGGACCGATGGAAACCTCGCCGAGCCGCTGATTCACGGTGCCGCGTACTTCGACCGCCTGGTCAGCGAAGTGGAGTCACTCTCGGCGGGCGACCACCTGTTCTTCACCGACTGGCGTGGTGACCCGGACGAGCGGCTGCGCCCGGACGGCCCGACGGTGGCGCAGTTGTTCGCCCAGGCCGCCCAGCGCGGCGTGATCGTCAAAGGGCTGGTCTGGCGCTCCCACCTCGACACGCTCTCCTACAGCGAGTCGGAGAACCGCGACCTCAGCGAGGCGATCCGCGCGGCCGGCGGCGAGGTGCTGCTCGACCAGCGGGTCCGGCGCGGCGGCTCGCACCACCAGAAGCTCGTGGTGCTGCGCCGGCCCGGCGACCCGAGCCGCGACATCGCGTTCGCCGGCGGGATCGACCTGTGCCACAGCCGCCGCGACGACGCCGGTCACTCCGGCGACCCGCAGCCGGTCGGCATGTCCCCCCGGTACGGCCCCACACCGCCCTGGCACGACGTGCAGCTCGCGGTACGCGGGCCGGTGGTCGGCGCGCTCGACACCACGTTCCGGGAGCGGTGGACCGATCCGATGCCGCTGGACTCGGAGAACCCGATGGCATACCTGCGGGACCGGCTGCGCGGCTCGGACCTGCGCCCGGACCCGCTGCCCGAGCAGCCCGCCGACCCGCCGCCATGCGGGCCGCACCACGTGCAGGTGCTGCGCACCTACCCGGCCGTGCGGCCCCGCTACTCGTTCGCCCCGGACGGCGAGCGCACGGTGGCCCGCGGCTACACCAAGGCGGTACGCCGGGCCCGGCGGCTGATCTATCTGGAGGACCAGTACCTCTGGTCGACCGAGGTGGCGGAGCTGTTCGCGCAGGCGCTGCACGAGCACCCGGACCTGCACCTGGTGGCGGTCGTCCCCCGGCACCCGGACGTGGACGGCCGGCTCGCGCTGCCGCCGAACATGGTCGGCCGGGAGCAGGCGCTGTCGCTGTGCCACCGGGCCGCGCCGGAGCGGGTGCACGTGTTCGACGTGGAGAACCACGACGGCACGCCGGTGTACGTGCACGCGAAGGTCTGCGTGGTGGACGACGTCTGGGCCAGCGTGGGCAGCGACAACTTCAACCGCCGGTCCTGGACGCACGACAGCGAGCTGTCCTGCGCGGTGCTCGACGACACCCGTGACGAGCGGGCGCCGGCCGATCCGGCCGGGCTGGGCGACGGCGCCCGCGTGTTCGCCCGCGACCTGCGGCTGCGGCTGTGGCGCGAGCACCTGGACCGCGATCCCGGCGGCGCGCAGGACGACGACCTGCTGGACCCGGCGGACGCGGTGGCGGCGGTCACCGCGGCGGCCGACGAGCTGGACCGCTGGCACGCCGGGGGCCGGGCCGGTCCCCGTCCGCCGGGCCGGTTGCGGCCGCACCGCCCGGAGCGGTTGCCCTGGCGTACGCGGCTCTGGGCGCTGCCCGCGTACCGGCTGGTCTACGACCCGGACGGCAGGCCGCTGCGTGCCCGGCGGGCGGGCACCTGGTGAAGGTCCGACACCTCGTCCGGCACGTTCGGGCGGGCCGGGTACGCGAACGACACGCGCGGTGAGTAGAAGCCCCAGCACACGTGCAGCGGGTTGGCCGGACGCAGCGCGTGGACCGGGTGCTCCCGGGCCGGGAACTCCACCGACTCGACCTCGAACGGTGACACCGGCTCGGCCACGTACGGGTAGTCGGTGACGATCAGCTCACCGTCGCTGCGGGTGAGGTAGCGGTGGTGGCCGTTGTGCGCCTCGGTGCCGGTGTACCCGACCCGGGCGGTGACCCGGATCAGCAGCGTGCCGTCGGCGGCCCGGGTCTCGGCGGTGAGCTGATCACCTCGCAGGTCGAGGCGGGTCTCCCCGGCGGCGGCCGGCGCGCCCCGCGCGGCGGCGTACCGCCGCACCCGCTCGCTGGAGGAGAAGTAGTGCGTCCACCAGCCACCGGGCGTCTCGCCGTCGGGCGGGTCCATGTCCGCCAGTGAGACACCGACGTAGGTGAGCGAGTACGCCCCGAAGCCGGAGGTCTGCGTCTCGTCGTCGACCACGTACTGGTTGACGAACACCTGCCGCTGCGGGTGCGGGCGCAGACCGGCGGGCAGCAGCGTGTCGACCGCGCCGGGATCCGCCGGGAGCCAGCTGAACAGCAGCGTCCGGGCGTTGATGACGAGTTGCGGCGCGGCGGGATCCAGCACGGTGCCTCCGTTGACGTGTCGCTACGGACGGTACGGGCGGTCCCGTCGGCGGGACAACGACAGAAAGGCGACACTTCGGCCACCTGTCGGGTTCCACGTTGACCGGCCGGGGTAGGACCGGGGCCGACCGGTCGACGCCGCTCGCCACCCTGCCGAGCGAGATATCGCCCGCCTCACGCCTTTCGTGGCTCCTTACACCTTAAGTACATCGTACTTTCGGCTAGATTTCCGCAGCACGATCGGGCTATGGTGGCTTCCGAACGTACGACCGACATCTAAACCTAAGCGTCACGTCTTTTTTCTTCCGTGGACGAGGTGCAGGGAGGACCACCCATGACCGCTCCCACGATCAGCGCCCCGGCGACCACGCCGGCCGCCGCCGCGAAGCTCGACCCCCGCTCGCTCACCGACAGCGCAGCCGACCTGCTAGCCGCGATGGCCGCGCTGCCCGCCGACCACCCGTCCCGGCCCGCGCTGCGCGACCGCGCCATCGAGGCGTGGCTGCCGCTGGCGAACCACCTGGCCCATCGCTACAGCGGCCGGGGCGAGCCCAACGACGACCTGGCGCAGACCGCCGCGATCGGTCTGATCAAGGCGATCGACAAGTTCGACCCGTCGCGCGGCGTCGACTTCGCCGGCTACGCCATCCCCACCATCATCGGCGAGCTGAAGCGCCACTTCCGCGACCGCACCTGGGACATCCGGGTGCCCCGCCGGCTCCAGGAGCTGCGCCTGGCGATCTCCGACGCCAACAGCACGCTGCTGCAGACGCTCGGCCGCTCGCCGACGGTCGCCGACATCGCCGCCCACCTCAAGCTCACCGAGGAAGAGGTGCTGGAGGGCCTGGAGGGCGCCCGCGCGTACAACGCGGTGTCGCTGTCCACCCCCACCGGCGACGGCGAGCGGGCCACCGAGCTGGGCGACCTGCTCGGCGGCGAGGACGGCGAGTTCGAGCTGGCCGAGATGCGGGTGGCCCTCGGCCCGGCGCTCGCCACGCTCGACCAGCGCGAGCAGAAGATCCTCACGCTGCGCTTCTACGGCAACCTGACCCAGTCGCAGATCGCCGAGCAGATCGGCGTCTCGCAGATGCACGTGTCCCGGCTGCTGGCCCGGGCCCTGACGAAGCTGCGCGGTCAGCTCGACGGAACGTACTAGCAAGGGGGGCGGCCGGGTCGGCGGACCCGGCGCGGCGGCCCACCGGGCCCGGTCGGCGGTGCGCCGGCCGGGCCGTTCCGCGTCCCGGGGGCGACGCGGACCGTCCGGCGGCGCGGTGCGAGAGTGGGTCGGTGCTCGCCGACGTCCCGCTCGACCTGCCGGTCCGCCCGGTCCTGCCGGCGCTCGTCGGCGCCTTGCGCGAGCGCGGCGCCGCCGTCCTGGTGGCGCCACCGGGCACCGGCAAGACCACCACCGCGCCGCTCGCGGTCGCCGACGCGGTCACCGGCCGCGTGGTGATCGCCCAGCCCCGGCGGGTGGCCGCCCGCGCCGCCGCGCACCGGATGGCCGCCCTGCTCGGCGAGCGGGTCGGCGACCGGATCGGGTACGCGGTGCGCGGCGAGCGCCGTGCCGGGCCGCGTACCCGGGTCGAGGTCGTCACCACCGGCCTGCTGGTCCGCCGCCTGCACCACGACCCGGAGCTGCCGGGGGTTGACGCGGTACTGCTCGACGAGTGCCACGAGCGGCACCTCGACGCCGACCTGGCGCTGGCGTTCAGCGTCGAGGCCCGCGCGACGCTGCGCCCGGACCTGTGGCTGCTGGCGATGTCGGCCACCCCGCAGACGGACCGGTTCGCGGCGCTGCTCGGCGCCGGTGACCCCGCCCCCGTGGTACGCGCCGAGGCCGCGCTGCACCCGGTCGAGCGGGTGTGGGCGCCGCCGCCGCGCCCGGTGACGCCGCCCGGCGCCGGCCGGGTCGACCCGGCGCTGCTCGACCACGTGGCCGCCACCGTCCGCCGGGCGCTGCGCGAACGCGACGGCGACGTGCTGGTCTTCCTGCCCGGCGCGGGTGAGATCGCCGCCGTCGCGGGCCGGCTCGCAGGCCTGCGCGACACCGCTGTGCTGCCGTTGCACGGACGGCTGCCGGGGCCCGCCCAGGACGCGGCACTCACGCCGGCCGCCGGACGGCGCGTGGTGCTGGCAACCGCGGTGGCGGAGAGCAGCCTGACCGTCCCCGGCGTACGGGTGGTCGTGGACGCCGGACTGAGCCGGGTGCCGCGTACCGACCTGGCGCGAGGACTGGGTTCGCTGGTCACAGTGCCGGTGTCGCGGGCCGGGGCCACCCAGCGCGCCGGCCGGGCCGGACGGGAGGCGCCCGGCGCGGTCTACCGCTGCTGGTCCGCCGCGACGCACGCGCGGCTCGCACCGCAGCCCGAACCGGAGATCGCCACCGCCGACCTGACCGGGTTCGCGCTGGAGCTGGCGGCCTGGGGCACACCGGACGGCACCGGGCTGGCGCTGCCCGACCCGCCGCCGCCGGCCGCGCTGACAGTGGCGCGGGAGACGCTCACCACGCTCGGCGCGGTGGACCACGACGGCCGGATCACCGCGCGCGGGCGGGCGGTCGCGGCGGCGGGCACGCATCCCCGGCTGGCGCGGGCGCTGCTGGACGGCGCGCCCCGGGTCGGCGCAGAACGGGCCGCCCAGGTGGTGGCGATCCTCGGCGAGGACACGCTGGGCGGGACGGGGGACGACCTGCCCGCCCGATGGCGGCGGCTGCGCGACGGCGCCGACCCGGCCGCCACCGCGCGCTGGCGCACCGAGGTACGCCGCCTACGCGCCGCCCTGCCCGCCGACGGCGCGGACGAGCCCCCCGGCTCACCCGCCGGCCCGGCGGACCGGCGACAGACCGGCGCGCCCGCCGGCCGGGCGGCGCAGCGGCGCGACGCGGGGCGGTCGTCGGGAGACGAGCGGGAGCGTCTGCCGGACGATCTGGCCGCGGGGCTGCTCGCCGGGCTCGCGTACCCGGAACGGCTGGCCCGGGCGCGGCGGCCGGGCGGGTCCGCGTACCTGATGGCGGGCGGCACCGCCGCGGAGCTGGCGCCCGGGTCGGGGCTGGCCGGAGCGGCGTGGCTGGCCGTCGCGGTGGCCGACCGCTCCCCCGGCGCGCCGGCCGCCCGGGTGCGGCTGGCCGCGCCGATCGACGAGGCGACCGCCCGGGAGGCCGGGGCGGCGCTGCTGCGCGCCGAACGGGAGGTGGCCTGGTCCGGCGGGGACGTGGTGGCCCGCGAGGTGGAGCGGCTCGGCGCTGTCGAGCTGGTCGACCGGCCGCTCACCGCGCCGGAGCCGGAGCTGGTCGCGGCGGCACTGCTGGACGGGCTGCGGCAGGAAGGGCCGGGGCTGCTGCGGTGGACGCCCGAGGCGACCGCGCTGCGCCACCGGCTGGCGTTCTGCCGTCAGGCGCTCGGTGACGACTGGCCGGATGTCTCCGACGTGGCGCTGCTCGCCGACGCGCCCGTCTGGCTCGGCCCGGAGCTGGCCCGCGCCCGGCGCCGGGCCGACCTCGGCCGGGTGGACGTGGCGGCGGCGTTGCGGCGGCTGCTGGACTGGCGGCAGGCGGCGCGGCTGGACGAGCTGGCCCCGGAGCGCCTGGAGGTGCCCAGCGGCTCGCGGATCCGGGTCGACTACGCCGACCCGGCCGCACCGGTGCTGGCGGTCAAGCTCCAGGAGACGTTCGGCTGGCGGGACGTGCCGCGCATCGCCGACGGGCGGGTGCCGGTGCTGCTGCACCTGCTCTCCCCCGCCGGGCGGCCGGTGGCGGTCACCGCCGACCTGGCCTCGTTCTGGCGCACCGGGTACCCGCAGGTGCGGGCGGAGCTGCGCGGACGCTACCCGCGCCATCCCTGGCCGGAGGACCCGACCACCGCCGAGCCGACCCGCCGGGCCAGCCCGCGCCGGCGGTGAGGGCTACTCCTCGACCACGTCGGCGATCACGACGGTGATGTTGTCCGGGCCGCCGGCCCGCAGCGCCAGGTCGATCAGCCGAGCCGCGCAGGCGTCGCGTTCCGGCTGCTCGCTGAGCACCTCGGTAAGCGTGTCCGCGCGGACCACGTTGGAGAGGCCGTCGCTGCACAGCAGCCAGCGGTCACCGGCCCGGGGCACCATCGTGGCGTACGACGGGGAGACCTCGTCGCCCTGCAGCGCCTGGGTCACCACGGCCCGCCGGGGGTGGCTGCTGGCCTGTTCGGCGGTGATGACGCCCTGGTCGACGAGCATCTGCACGAACGTGTCGTCGCGGGTGACCTGCTTGAGCACGCCCTCGCGGTACAGGTAGGCCCGCGAGTCGCCGACGTGCGCCAGCGCGAGGCAGCTGCCGGTACGGGCGAACAGCAGCGCGGTGAGCGTGGTGCCCATGCCCTGGCGTTCCGGGTCCTCCTCGACGGCCCCGCGGATCCGCGCGGTGGCCAGCTCGATCCCGCCCTGGAGCGCGGCGACGAGTGCGTGCTCCGGCGTCTCCACGTCCAGCGGGGCGACCGCGTCGATGGCGATGCGGCTGGCCAGGTCGCCGGCCGCCATGCCGCCCATGCCGTCGGCGACCGCGACCAGCCAGGCGCCCGCGTGCTGCGCGTCCTGGTTACCGCTGCGGATCAGCCCACGGTCGCTCGCTCCGACGGAACGAAGCTTCAGGGTCATGGATCGCAGCCTGCCAGGTCGAGGGCTCGGATGTCTCTAGGAGATCACTGACATCGTACGTGGCGCGCCGAATCCCACCGCGCGCGGGCGCGCGCCCCTCATCGGGCCGGATCGATTGACAGCGGCGGAACGCGGTGGAAACATCGGGCTGATATTGGGAGCGCTCCCAGCTCCCGGTCTCCCCCACCACCCCCGAGCACGGAAGGAACCTCCGTGACCCGATCCCGTCGTCGGCTCGCCGCACTCGCGGCCACCACGCTGGCGCTCACCGGCCTCACCGCCGGCCCGGCGAGCGCCGAGGTGCCGCCGGACGCCCCCGAACAACTCCGCAACGGCGACTTCAGCGCCGGTGTCTCACCCTGGTTCTCGTACGGCACCGGCGACCTCGCGGTCGTCGACGGCCGGCTCTGCACCTCCGTCGCGGCGGGCACCGCGAACCCGTGGGACGCCGGCATCGGCCAGGACGCGGTGCCGCTGACCCAGGGCGCCGAGTACGAGCTGGCCTTCGACGTCTCCGCGACCCCCGGCGCGGCCGTCAAGGCGGTGCTCCAGCTCGGCAGCGCCCCCTACACCACTTACGCCAGCGTCGACGCGACCGCCACCGGCACCGCCCAGCGCGTCACCACCACGTTCACCTCGCCGGCCGACAACCCCACCGCCCAGCTGATCTTCCAGGTCGGCGGCAGCGCCCAGGCGCAGACGTTCTGCCTGGACAACGTGTCGCTGCGCGGCGGGGAGCCGGCGCCGCCGTACGAGCCGGACACCGGTCCCCGGGTCCGGGTCAACCAGGTCGGCTACCTGCCCGGCGGGCCGAAGCACGCGACTGTGGTCACCGAGGCCACCGACGCGCTGCCCTGGCAGCTCAAGTCGGGCGGCGGCGCGGTGGTCGCCAGCGGGCAGACCACGCCGCGCGGCACCGACGCCGCCTCGGCGCAGAACGTGCAGACCGTCGACTTCTCCGCCTACCGCAAGCCGGGCACCGGCTACACGCTGACCGTGGACGGCGAGACCAGCCACCCGTTCGACATCTCCGGCGCGCTCTACGACCGGCTGCGCGCCGACTCGCTCCAGTTCTTCTACGCCCAGCGCAGCGGCATCGCCATCGACGGCGACCTGATCGGCGAGGAGTACGCCCGGCCGGCCGGGCACCTCGGCGTCGAGCCCAACCAGGGCGACACCGACGTGCCGTGCCAGGCCGGCGTCTGCGACTACTCGCTGGACGTGCGCGGCGGCTGGTACGACGCCGGTGACCACGGCAAGTACGTCGTCAACGGCGGAATCGCCACCTACCAGCTGCTGAGCACCTTCGAGCGGACCAAGACCGCCGAGACCGCCGGCGGCGGCGCCGCTCTGGGCGACTCCACGCTGCGGCTGCCCGAGCGCGGCAACGACGTGCCGGACGTGCTCGACGAGGCCCGCTGGGAGCTGGAGTTCCTGCTGCGCATGCAGGTGCCGGCGGGCAAGCCGCTGGCCGGGATGGTCCACCACAAGATCCACGACCGGAACTGGACCGGCCTGCCGCTGCAGCCGCAGGACGACCCGCAGCCGCGTGAGCTGCACCCGCCGTCCACCGCCGCCACGCTGAACCTGGCCGCCGTCGCGGCGCAGTGCCAGCGGCTGTACGCCCCGTACGACGCCGCGTTCGCCGCGCGCTGCGGCACCGCCGCCAAGACCGCGTACGCCGCGGCCAAGGCGAACCCGGCGATCTACGCCCCGGCCAGCGACAGCACCGGCGGCGGCGCGTACGACGACACCAACGTCAGCGACGAGTTCTACTGGGCCGCGGCCGAGCTGTGGCTGACCACCGGCGACAAGGCGTACCTGGCCGACGTCACCGGCTCGCCGCTGCACACCGCCGACGTGTTCGCCCCGAACGGCGCGTTCGGCTGGCAGAGCGTCGCCGCGCTGGGCCGCCTGGACCTGGCCACCGTGCCGAACACGCTGCCCGCGGCGGAGAAGACCCGCATCCGCGAGTCCATCACCGCCGCCGCCGACAGCTACCTGGCCACGATCGCCGGCCAGGCGTACGGCCTGCCGTTCCCCGGCAGCGCCGACGCGTACGTCTGGGGCAGCAACAGCAACCTGGTGAACAACGCGATCGTGCTGGGCACCGCGTTCGACCTGAGCCGGGACGCGAAGTACCGGGACGGCGCGGTGCAGGCCGCCGACTACCTGTTCGGCCGCAACGCGCTGAACATGTCGTACGTGACCGGGTGGGGCGAGCAGCACGCCCGCAACCAGCACAGCCGGATCTTCGGCCACCAGCTGAACCCGGACCTGCCGCGTCCGCCGGCCGGCTCGCTCGCCGGTGGTCCGAACGCCGCACTCCAGGACCCGTTCGCGGCGAACCTGCTCGCCGGGTGCGCGCCGATGTTCTGCTACGTCGACGACATCAACTCGTACGCGACGAACGAGGTGGCGATCAACTGGAACTCGGCGCTGGCGTGGCTCGCGTCGTTCCTGGCCGACCAGGGTGACGCCGGCGCGGTGCCGGCGCCGTCCTGCGCGGTCACCTACACCACGCACGGGAGCTGGCCGTCCGGCTTCACCACCCAGGTGACGGTCCGCAACACCGGCACGACGGCGGTGAACGGCTGGAACCTGCGCTGGGCCTTCCTCAGTGGTCAGAAGGTGAGCCAGTCCTGGTCGGCGCAGGTCGGCCAGAGCGGCGCCACGGTCACCGCGAAGAACCTGTCGTGGAACGCGAAGCTGGCGCCCGGTGCCAGCACCACGTTCGGCTTCAACGGCGTCTCCTCCCCCGGTCCCAACCCCGACCCCGGGCTGGTCACGCTGAACGGAAAGGCCTGCACGGTCTCCTGACCGGCTTTGCCGCTCCAACCGGGCGCCATCGCAGGACCGGGTACGGTCCTGCGATGGCGTACCTGTTCCTGCTCGGCGCGATCACCGCCGAGGTGATCGGCACCAGTCTGCTCAAGGCCACCGACGGCTTCACCCGGCTCTGGCCCACGCTCGGCCTCGCCGTGGCGTACCTGTCCGCGTTCGGGTTGCTCTCGCTGGCCGTCAAGGACATCCCGGTCGGCGTCGCGTACGCGGTCTGGTCCGGCCTCGGCACCGCCGCCATCATGGCGATCGGCGCGGCGTTCCTGGGTGAGCCGCTGAGCGTGGCGAAGGTGGCCGGGGCGGGGCTGGTCATCGCCGGGGTGGTGGTGCTCAACCTCGGCGGCGCGCACTGAGCGCGACCCGCCCGGCCCCGCTCAGCCCGGCAGCCCCGCCGCGCGCAGCAGCCGGAGCTGCCCGATCTCGGCGACGTTCTTCATCAGCTCGGCGTTCACCCACGCCGCCAGGTCCGCGACGGTGAACCCCGCGTCGGCGGGCCAGGGGTACGCGGCCGGCCGGTCCAGGTCGTCCTCGGTCAGCCCGTCCAGCGCGTCCGTCCACTCCGCCCGCAGCCCTCGCAGCCAGGCGACCGTGTCCGCGCCCGGCCCGGGCCAGCGGATGTCGTCACGTTCCCGTGCCGGCCGCTGCCGCACGTGGTCGGCGGCGACCGACCACCACCAGCCGATGTGCCAGGTGAGCCAGCCGACCGTGGGCGCCGGGACCGGGTCCGGCTCGGTGTCGGCCCAGTCGGGACGCCACCCGCCCGCCGGGTCGGGGCGCATCGTCCAGCACAGCGCGGCCGGCTCCCAGAGGAAGTCCGCCGGCTCCAGCCGGTCGAGGTGATATTCGGCGAGCGCCCAGGTCAGGTCGAACTGCCGGCGCAGCAGGGCGGTCACGGAGGCGGGCACCGCGCGATCGTGGCACGGCCCGAGCCCCTGGTCGACCGGTTAACGGCGCTTTCCGGCAGGCGGCGTGCCGCTCCGGAACAGAAGAGATGCCCATCGTCCGATATGACTCTCGGTCATACTTATGCCTGAGAGTCATACCGCTTGGAAGCTCACCCTTCTTTCGGGCCGGAACTGCCGGACGCGACCGCCTGGCGACCCACCCGAACGGTCGTCGCCCGGCGGCACCGCCCGGAGCGGAGCGCCACAGCCGGTCCGCTGTGTGAGCGGCGTCGCTCCGTCCGGGGCATCGGACCCACTGCGGGTGCGCCTAGCGTCGACCCCATGGCCCTCGCCGGACCCCACTACTGATGGGACGCGTCTCGCCGCTCCCGCCGCCCGGGCCGCTGCGCACGCTCGCGTACGCCACGCTGGTCAACACAGTCGGCGCTGGGCTGTGGCTGGCGGGCGGGGCGCTCTACGTGACCCGGGACGTGGGCCTCTCCGCCACCTCGGTGGGCGCCGGACTGACCGCCGCCGGGCTGGTCGGGCTGAGCGCGAGCGTGCCGCTGGGCGGGCTGGCCGACAGGTGGGATCCGCGTACGCTCCGGGCCGTCCTCCAGGTGGGCCAGGCGGTCGCCGCGCTGGCGTACCTGCTGGTCGACTCGTTCCCGGCGTTCCTGGCGGTGGCGGTGCCGGAGGCGCTGCTCGCGGCCGGCAACCTGGCGGTACGGGCGGCGCTCGTCGCCTCGGTGGGCGGCCCGGACGGCCGGGTGCACGCCTTCGCCACGCTGCGCGCGGTGGCGAACCTGGGCATCACCGTCGGCACCGCGCTGGCCGGGATCGCCCTGGCAGTGGACACACACCGGGCGTACCAGGTGCTCGTGGTCGGCAACGCGTCCACCTACCTGCTCTCGGCGGCGCTGCTGCTGCGCCTGCCGCCGCAACCGGCCGCCGACGGCGCACGACGCACGCCGGGAACACTGCGGCGCGGCGGACCGCTGCGGGACGGACGGTTCCTCGCCGTCAGCGGCGCGTCGGCGGTGCTGAGCACGCACGTGACGGTGCTCGTGCTCGTCGTGCCGCTGTGGACGGTGAACCGGGCCGGCGCGCCGCCACCGGTGGTGTCGACGGTGCTGCTCGTCAACACGGTGCTCACGGTGCTGCTCGCGGTACGGCTGAGCCGGGGCGCGGAGCGAGCCGCGCCGGCCGCCCGGAAGCTGCGCCGGGCCGGGCTGGTGCTCGCCGCGGCGACGCCCCTGTACGCCGTGACGGGCGTCCTGCCGGTGCTCCCGGCGGTCGTCCTGCTGCTCGTCGCGACGGCGGTGTGGACGGTGGGCGACCTGTGGCACAGCGCGGCCGGCGCGGGCCTCGCCTACGACCTGGCCCCGGCTGGTGCGATCGGCGCCTACCAGGGCGCGGACGGCCTGCTCGCCGGGCTGGCCCAGGCGCTCGGCCGGGGCCTGCTCACACTGCTGGTGCTCGGCGGCGGTCCGGTCGGCTGGCTGGCGCTCGGCGGGATCTTCGCCGCCGCCGGTCTGGCCGCCCCGGCGCTGGCCCGCCGGGCGATCGCCGATCGGCCGGCTCCGGAGGCACGGCCCGCCGGGGTGCCCGGCTGAGCCCGGTGTAGCAGCATGGCGGGATGACCGACCAGCAGAGCATCACCATCCGACCGGGTGGGCCCGGCGACGCGCCCACGCTGCTGCGGCTGCTCGACAGCGCCACCGCATGGCTGGCCGAACGCGGGCGTACCGAGCAGTGGGGCACCGAGCCGGCGTCGATCGACCCGCGCCGCATCGCCCAGGCCGACGCGTGGGCGGCCGGGAACGGCCTGCACCTCGCCGAGATCGACGCGACTGTGGTGGGCGCGCTGGTGGTGGGCGCGGCGACCGAGTACGTGCCGCCGGCCACCGAACCGGAGCTGTACGTGAACCTGCTGGTCACCGACCGGGCGTACGCGGGACGCGGGGTCGGGGCGCGGCTGCTGGCGTACGCGGCGGAGCTGGCCCGCGAACGCGGCGTCGGCCTGCTGCGGGTGGACTGCTTCCGCAGCCCGGACCGGGCACTCGTGCGGTTCTACGAGCGCTGCGGTTTCACCGCCACCGAGCCGTTCACCGTGGAGCGGCCGGGCCGTCCGACGTGGACCGGGCAGGTGCTGGAACGCCGGGTCGGCTGAGTCAGCCGATCTCCTCGTCCACGAAGCACCAGCGCCACGACTCCCCCGGCTGGATCGACCGCATCACTGGGTGCCCGGTGGACTCGAAGTGCTTCGTGGCGTGCTGGTACGGCGAGGAGTCGCAGCAGCCCACGTGCCCGCAGGCCAGGCAGGCGCGCAGGTGCACCCAGTCCGGGTTGCCGATGGCCACGCAGTCGGGGCACTCGGTGGTCGTGTCGGGCTCGGCCGTGCCCGCCTCAGCCAGGTGCTGGCAACTCATTCGACGGCCTCCTGTCGCAGCATGGACTCCTCCAGATCCAGATCACGATAGGCGCGGGTGAGCGCCTCCTCCGGGATCTGCCCGGAGTCGCGGGCGGCCCGGAACACCTCCCGCTCGGCGTCGATCATCTCCTGCCGCAGGCGCGCGTACGCCTGGGAGGGGGTTTCCCGTTCGGTGCCGCCGAGCCGTTCCCAGGCCAGGTTGGCGCGGGAGGTGGTCAGCCCGCGCAGGCGCTCCACCACCGCCGCCGGCGCGCCGGCGGCCAGTTCGTCGAGCCGGTCCCGGGCCGCCCGGCTGGCTCGCTGCTGCACCCCGGCGGCGGACAACGCGTCCTGCACCGGGTCGTCCGGCGGCAGCCGCAGCCGCCGGGCCACCCAGGGCAGCGTGGCGCCCTGCCCGACCAGCGTCGCGACGATCACCGCGAAGGCCAGCCAGATGAGCAGCCCGCGCGGGTACTGCGTGTCGCCGGCGAGGGTGAGCGGCAGGCCCAGCGCGGCGGCGAGCGTCACCACGCCCCGCATGCCGGCCCAGCCGATGACGACCGGGAACTGCACCGGCGGCGCCGGATCGCGCTGCCGGACCCGGGGCACGAGCCGCGCCACGTAGGTGGCCGGGAAGACCCAGACGAACCGGGTCAGGAAGACGGCGGCCAGCACCGCCGCGGTGATCGCCACCAGCGAGCCGAACGGCTCGTCGAGGTCGCGTACCACCTCCGGCAGTTGCAGGCCGACCAGCAGGAACACCAGTCCTTCCAGCAGGAACCGGATCAGCCGCCAGAACGCGGTCACCTGGAGCCGCGAGGCGGCCGACAGCAGCGTGGGCAGCTTGTGCCCGATGCCCAGGCCGGTCACCACCACCGCGACCACGCCGGAGGCGTGGATCTCCTCGGCGGCGAAGACCACGGCGAACGGCACGATCAGCGACAGCGCGTTGTCCAGCACCGGGTCGGTGATGCGTTTGTGCAGGTAGCCGAAGACCACCACGCCCAGCAGACCGACCAGGATGCCGCCGCCGGCCGCGACGACCACCTCCCGGGCCACGTCGCCGACGCCGACGCCGCCGGTGGTGGCGGTCGCGGCGACGATCGCCACCCGCAGCAGCACCAACGCGGTGGCGTCGTTGACCAGGCTCTCGCCCTCCAGGATGGTGACGACCCGCCGGGGCAGGCCGACCCGCCGCGCCACCGCGGTGGCGGCGACCGCGTCCGGCGGCGCCACCACCGCGCCCAGCGCCAGGCAGATCGCGTACGGCAGCTCGGGCAGGAACCAGTGCACGACGGTGCCCACCACGAACGCGGTGAAGATGACCAGCCCGACCGCGAGCAGCAGGATCGGCCGCAGGTTGAGCCGGAACGCCGGCACCGACGTCTCCAGCGCCGCCACGTAGAGCAGCGGCGGCAGGATGCCCACCAGCACCAGGTCCGGGTCCAGCCGCACGTGCGGGAAGAACGGCAGGAAGGACAGGGCGAGGCCGAGCACCACCAGCAGGATCGGCGCCAGCAGGCCGAGCCGGCGGGCCAGCGCCGCGCCGAAGGTCGCGATGGCCAGGAAGACCACGACCTCGAACAGAGCATCCACGAACGTGGAGCCTAAGCGCCGGAGGGCCGATGTGTGATCAGGCGGCGGAGCGCAGCTTCGGCAGCACCTCGGCGCCGAACGTGTCGATGAACGCGCGCTGCTCCTGCCCGACGTGGTGCAGCGCGATCTGGTCGAAGCCCAGCGCCACGTACTCCTCCAGCCAGCCGATGTGCCGGCCCAGGTCGGCGGAGACGTTCACGGTCTCGGCGACCTTGGACATCGGCACGTCGGCGCTCGCCACGTCGAAGTGCTCGGGGGTCTCCAGGTCCCAGCAGACCGGCGGCGCGAACACGTTGCTGCGCCACTGCTCGTACGCGATCGCCTCGGCCTGCTCCTGCTCGGGCGCCCAGCTCACGTGCACCTGGAGGTGCAGCGGACCGCGTCCGCCCGCGTCCCGATAGGCGTCGATCATCTGCCGCAGGTGCTCGACCGGCGCGTTGACGGTGATCAGCCCGTCGGCCCACTCGGCGCACCAGCGCGCGGTGGCGACGCTGACGGCGGCGCCGACCAGCGCGGGCGGCTCCTCCGGCCGGGTCCACAGTTTCGCCCGGTCCACGGTGACCAGGCCGTCGTGGCTGACCTCCTCGCCGGCCAGCAGCGCCCGGATCACGTCGACGCACTCGCGCAGCCGCGCGGTGCGGACGTCCTTGCGCGGCCAGACCTCGCCGGTGATGTGCTCGTTGGCCGCCTCGCCGGTGCCCAGCGCGGCCCAGAACCGGCCCGGGTACATGGCGCCGAGCGTGCCGATGGCCTGCGCGATGATCGCCGGGTGGTAGCGCTGGCCGGGCGCGTTCACCACGCCGAAGGACAGGTTCGTGGCCTGGAGCGCGGCGCCGAGCCAGGACCAGGCGAACCCGGACTGGCCCTGCCGCTCGCTCCACGGCGAGAAGTGGTCGGAGCACATGGCCGCGTCGAAGCCGGCGCGTTCGGCGTGGATCACCGCCTCCAGCAGCCGGGCCGGGTGGATCTGCTCGTGGGATGCGTGGAAGCCGAACGCCGTCATGGTGGCCACTCCTACCCGTGACGGCGTCCGGCCAATCGCCCCTACTCGGAGTGCGCGCCAGCGCCCGCGCCGGCCTCGCCCGCACCGATCCACACGGTCTTGGTGTTGCAGAACTCGCGCATGCCGGCGGCGGACAGCTCACGGCCGTACCCGGAGTTCTTCACGCCGCCGAACGGCAGCTCCGGGTAGGACGTGGTCATCCCGTTGATGAACACGTTGCCGGCGTCCAGGTCGACGGCGAAGCGCTCCTGCTCGGCCGGGTCGTTGGTCCAGGCGTTGGAGCCGAGGCCGAAGCTGGTGTCGTTGGCGACCTCGATCGCCTCGTCGTACGAACCGACCCGGTAGAGCCCGGCGACCGGCCCGAACACCTCCTCGCTCCACATCCGCATCTCCGGGCGCAGGTCGGTGACCACGGTCGGCGGGTAGTACCAGCCGTCCCCGGAGGGCTTCTCGCCGCCGCACAGCACCGTCGCGCCCTGGTCCACCGCGTCGGTGACCTGGGCGTGCACCTCGTCGCGGCCGCGCTCGCTGGCCAGCGGGCCGACGTCGGTGCCGTCGTCCATCGGGTCGCCGACGCGCAGCGCCGCCATCCGGGCGGCGAACTTCTCGGCGAACGCGTCGAAGACGTCGGTGTGCACGATGAACCGCTTCGCGGCGATGCAGGACTGCCCGTTGTTCTGGCAGCGGGCGGTGGTGGCGACCTCCGCGGCGGTGTCCAGGTCGGCCGAGGGCATCACCACGAACGGGTCGCTGCCGCCCAGCTCCAGCACCGTCTTCTTGATCTCCCGGCCGGCGATCTGGGCGATGGACCGCCCGGCCGGCTCGCTGCCGGTGAGCGTGGCGGCGCGGACGCGGGGGTCGCTGAGGATCCGGTCGACCGCGTCGGAGCCGACCAGCAGGGTGGTGAACGCGCCCTCGGGGAAACCGGCCCGGCGGAACAGGTCCTCCAGGAAGAGCGCGGTCTGCGGCACGTTGGAGGCGTGCTTGAGCAGGCCGGTGTTGCCGGCCATCAGGGCCGGGGCGGCGAAGCGCATCACCTGCCACAGCGGGAAGTTCCACGGCATCACCGCCAGGACCGGGCCGATCGGCTGGTAGCGCACGTACGCCCGCTTCGCCTTGACCGCGGCGGCGTCGGCAGGCTCGTCGGCGAGCATCCCCGGCGCGTTGTCCGCGTAGAAGCGGCAGGCGGTGGCGCACTTGGTGACCTCCGCCTTCGCGGCGGCGTACGTCTTGCCCATCTCGGTGGTCATCAGCCGCGCCGTCTCGTCGCGTTCGGCGTCGAGCAGGTCGGCGGCGGCGGTGAGCCACCGGGCCCGCTGCGCGACGGTGGTCTCCCGCAACTGCCGGAAGGCGAGGTCGGCCCGCTCGATCGCGGCGTCGATCTGCTCGTCCGACATCGCCTCGTACGTCTTGAGCACCTGTCCGGTGGCGGGGTTGGTGGTGGCGATGGGCATCTCGTACTCCTGTCACTCGAACAGCGAGTGCCGCACGCCCGGTTCCTCGCGGCGGCGCGCGGCGCGGCGGCGCTGGATCACGACCAGGTCGACCACCGCCACCACGGCGAGCAGCGCGCAGACGACACCCAGCCAGGCGATGTCCGCGGCGAACGCGAGCACCGCGAAGACGGTCATCACGACCAGACCGAACGTGGCGAGCACGAGCCGCAGGTTCAGGGCGCTGTTCGCGTGGCCGACCGTGCCACGGGCGCGACGGGGCTGTGATCGGGTCATTCCTGGGGCCTACCCCGGCACGGGCGGGGATAACCGGCCGGCGCGGGAACGCCGGTGATCCGGGACACCCGGCGGGCGGTCGCCGGATGCGGCCGGCGGGCGGGTGCGTTACTTCGGGGTGCCGGTTCCGGCGGAGATCCCGCGGGCCGGTGGAGAGGATGGCATGACCACGACGCAGGCCGTACCCGTGACCGTCGCCGTGTCCCGGCGCGCCGACCCGGCGCGTACCGACGAGGTGGTGGCGTGGATGCGGGCCGGGACGGCGCTCGCGGAGAGCTTCCCGGGCTTCCTCGGCGCCGGTTTCGTCCGCAGCGCCCCCGGCTCGGGCGAGTGGCACGTGATGTACCGCTTCGCCGACGCGGACACGCTGCGCGACTGGGAGGACTCGCCGCAGCGGCGCTGGTGGCTCGGCTCGGCGCAGGGCATGGTCGAGCACACCCGGGTGGAGCGGCGAACCGGCATCGAGGGCTGGTTCGACCCGCCGGTGGACCACGTGGTCGAGACGTTCGGCGAGCCGGAGCCGGCCGCGCCGCCGCGCTGGAAGCAGGCGGTCACGATCTGGCTGGCGTTCTTCCCGCTCAGCCTGGCCGCCACGCTGCTGACCACCCGGTTCCTCGCCGACGTGCCGCTGGCCGGCCGGACGCTGCTGATGACGCTCGTGCTCACCCCGCTGATGACCTACCTGGTGCTGCCCCGGATCACCCGGGCGCTGCACCGCTGGCTGCACGGCCGCCCTGCGCCGACACGACAGATGTGAACGACGGTGGTCGATGCCCGATAGCCGACAGAACCGCCGCCGGGACCCCGCCGGGGCATAGGGTCGACGCGCCCGTTGCCGCCGCCGGACGGGGGACCGATGAGACGCTGGATCGCCGCGCTGGCCTGCCTGGCGGCGCTCGTCGCGCTCGCCTGTGACGGCTCCGGCGAGGCGTCACCCCGGCCGTCCGGCACGCCCCGCCCCGGCGAGCCCCGGGTCATCGCCGCGCTCGGCGACTCGGTCACCACCGGCTACGGCTCCTGCCTGGTGCTGGTGAGCTGCGAACGCAACTCCTGGTCGACCGGGGACGGCCTGCGGGTGGAGAGCCTCTACCGGCGGCTGCGCGCCGACGCGCCAGGGCTGCGGGCGTACAACCGGGCCGCGCCCGGCGCCCGCGCTTCCGCGCTGACCGGCCAGGCCCGGTCGGCGGTGCGCGACAAGGCCGACCTGGCCACCGTGCTGATCGGGGCGAACGACGCCTGCCGGGGCGACGTCGACGACATGACGCCTGTCGCGACCTTCCGCGACCAGGTCGACGCGGCGCTGGGCGTGCTGCGTGAGGGCCGGCCGAAGGCCCGGGTGCTGGTGGTCAGCATCCCGGACCTGTACCGGCTCTGGCAGATCGGGCACACCGAGCCCCGCGCCGTGCGGGCCTGGTCGCGGGGCGTCTGCCCGGCGCTGCTGGCCGACGCCACGTCGACCGCGCCCGCCGCGGTCGCCAGGCGGGCACGCGTCAAGGACCGGATCGATGCGTACGACGGGCAGCTCCGTGCCGCCTGCCGGGCGTACGGGTCACGCTGCCGCTTCGACGGCGGCGCGGTGCACCGCCACCGCTTCGACCTGGACCAGGTCAACGCGCTCGACTGGTTCCACCCGAACGCGGCCGGGCAGGGCCGGCTGGCCGAGGTGGCCTGGAACGCCTCCGGCTGGGCGAGCTGACCGGCCGGCGCCGGCCGTCCCGGGTGGAGCGGCCGGCGCAAGGCTGGTCAGGGCTGGCGCGGGCCGGGTAGCTGCCGAGGGCCGGCGGCACGGTAGAGGGCACGCGTGCGGTCGGCCAGTTCCTTGGTGGCCGACGAGTTGGCCCAGGTGCCGAGCACGATCGCGGCGCCCGGCACGACCTTGGCGAACATCCGCTTGGCGGCCCGCACGCCGGCCATCCGGGCCAGCCGGACGCCGAGCTGGAGCATCACCCGGCCCAGCGCCCGGTCGGCGGCGGAGCCGAACAACGCGCCGGCCCGCTCCCGGCCGGCGGCCACCCCGAGCGCCAGGCGGGCGGTCTGGGCGGCCTTGTGCACGCGCTGGAGCACCAGCAGGTCGGTGGCCCGGTCGACGTGCGTCGGGTCGGCGCCGTAGGCGGCCGCGACGTGCAGCACCAGCCGGGCCTGGGTCCAGGCCAGCACGCCCACGTCGATCACCGCACCGGGCAGCCCGGCCGCGCCGGAGACCGCGCCGGAGAGCCGGGCGTGGTTGACGAACTTGCGCACCGCCTGGTCGGCCAGCTGCTCCGGCGGCACGCCCGGCCGCAGTGCCCGCTCCCGGGCGGCCCACTGGGCGGCCTCCGGGCCGAGCCGGCGTACCGCCTCCAGGGCCAGGTGCTCCGGCGCGTACTGCGGATCCTCCCGCATCCGGTCCCACAGCTTGGCCGGCGGCGCCTCGGGCGCCTCCACCGGCGGGACGGGGGCGGTGGGGACGGCGTTGGGCTCCCCGTCGACGGGG
>NZ_WBKS01000013.1:0-75787 GCF_008868145.1 Micromonospora sp. AMSO1212t | reverse complement strand
CCCATGAGCGAACAGCACCACCCCCTGCGCCCCGGCGGGCTCGTGGGGGACGTGGTGGTGCCCGCCGGGGCGCAGGGGGTGGTGCTGTTCGCTCATGGGAGCGGCAGCTCCCGGCACAGCCCGCGCAACACGGCCGTCGGGCGCGCGCTCAACGAGCGCGGGCTCGCCACGATGCTCGTCGACCTGCTGACCGCCGACGAGGAGGCCCGGGACGAGGTCACCGCCGAGCTGCGTTTCGACATCGGAATGCTGGCCGAACGCCTGGCCGGGATCGTCGACTGGATGGGCGCCGACCCGGAGCTGGGGCGACTCCCGATCGGGCTGTTCGGCGCCAGCACCGGCGCCGCAGCCGCCCTGGTCGCCGCCGCGGCCCGGCCGGACCGGGTGGGCGCTGTGGTCTCCCGGGGCGGCCGGCCCGACCTGGCCGGCAGCTCACTGACCGCGGTACGCGCACCGACGCTGCTGCTCGTCGGCGGCCTGGACGAGCAGGTGATCGTGCTCAACGAGCAGGCCCGGGACGCGTTGGGCGAGGTCGCGGAGCTGCGGATCGTGCCCGGCGCCACGCACCTGTTCGAGGAGCCCGGCACGCTGGAGCAGGTGGCCGACCAGGCGGGTACGTGGTTCACCACGCACCTGCGCCAGCCGCACCCCGCCTGACCTGCGGGCCGCCTGAGCGCACCTGGCCTGAGCGCAGGCCGTCAGCCTGCGGCTTCGACGGCCCGGTCCGGCCCGGAGGCGCTGCCGATCCCGGCAGCACTGTCGGTCCCCGCGGCGCGGCCGGTTTCGGCCCGGTGCCGCTGCACGGTGTCCAGCACCCGCCACAGCACCGCCGCGATCGGCACCGACACGAACGCCCCGGCAACGCCGGCGACCAGCGTGCCGGCCGTGACCACCACCAGGATGACCGCCGGGTGCAGCTGCACCTGCCGCCGCATCACGAGTGGTTCCAGCAGGTTGCCCTCGATCTGCTGCACGGCGATCACGGCGGCCAGGGTCAGCAACGCGGTGGTCGGACCGTTCGCGGCCAGCGCGACGAGCACCGCCACCGCACCCGCCACCGTGGCGCCGATGATCGGCACGAACCCGCCGAGGAACGTGATCAGCGCGAGCGGCAGGGCCAGCGGGACACGCAACACGACCAGGGCCAACCCGATCCCGATGGCGTCGATGGCCGCGATGACCATCGTGCCCCGGCTGTACGCGCCGAGCGTCCGCCAGCCGGCCCGTCCCGCCTCGGCGGTCAGCTCCCGGCGCGGGCCGGTCAGCCGGCGCAGCACCCAGCGCCACATCGAGCGGCCGTCCTTGAGCAGGAAGAACAGCAGCACCAGGGCGAGCAGCACCGCGCCCGCGACCTCGGCGACCTTGCGCGCACCGGCGACCGGGTCGGGTGCGCCACTGCTCAGGCCCTGCCGGATCTGCTCCACGAGCCGGTCGAGCTGCTGGTCGGTGACCGGCAGGCTGGACGTGACGAAGTCGCGGGTGCGCTGCAACCCCTCGTCGAGCTGCTGGCTCAGCTCGCCGAACTGGCTCGCGGTGAGGTTCCAGACCAGGACACCGGCGCCACCCAGGATGCCGAGCAGCAACAGGATGCTCAGCAGCGCGGCGAGCCCGGCCGGCACCCGCAGCCGGCGCAGGCGTACCAGCACCGGGTCGAGCAGTGCGGCGAGGAAGAGCGTGCCGGCCAGCGCCACCGCCAGCGGCGCGAGCAGTACGGCGATCTGCCCCAGCAGCCACAGCCCGGCCGTCACCACCAGCAGGCAGGCGCTCCACGTGACCGCCGTCCGTACCGGCCAGGGCAGTCCGGCCCAGGTCTGCCGCGGTCCGGCGGTCGGTGCCCGCCCGGGTATACCAGCGTCGTCGTCCACGTCGCCCTCCTCGATCGAGGCCGTTGGTACCCGACCGGGATCGATCCGACACCAGGGCGGTGACCGCCCAGCCGGTGTTTGTGCCCCCGGCCTCAGGGAAGGCATTCAACGTATCGAAGGGAGATCCGACGTGGGCGACTTCATGGACAAGGCCAAGGACTTCGCGGACAAGCACGACAAGCAGGTCGACCAGGGCATCGAGAAGGCCGGTGACGCGGCCGACAAGCGCACCGGCGGCAAGTACGACAACCAGATCGACAAGGGTGTCGACACGGCGCAGCAGCGCACCGGCGAAGGCGACACCGGCCGCTGACCGCACCTGGCGATCCCGCGCCGTCCCACTGAGGGCGGCCGGGATCGTCGTGTCCTGCCCGTTGGAGGCGACCGGCGTGTCCGACCTGGACAACCTTCGGCCGGATCGCCCTGCAAGGCTGACCGGTCACCAGCCGGGGTAGCGCGCCCCGTTCACGTTGATCCGCAGGCTGAACAGCGAACTGGAGGCGCAGATGTAGAGCTGGTTGCGCCTCGGGCCGCCGAAGGTGAAGTTTGCGACCACCTCCGGCAGGTGCAGCTTGCCGAGCAGCGTGCCGTCCGGGTCGAAGCAGTGCAGCCCGTCGTGGGCGGCCACCCAGACCCGGCCGGCGTCGTCGAGGCGTACCCCGTCGAAGGAGCCGGTGTCGCAGGTGGCGAAGACCTCGCCACCGCGCAGGGCGCCGCCCTCGCTGACAGCGAACCGGCGCAGGTGCGCCGCCCGGGTGTCGACCACGTAGAGCAGCGACTCGTCGGGACTGAACGCCAGACCGTTCGGCTGCCCGAAGTCGTCGGCGACGCGGCGAACTTCGCCGTCGTGCGGGTCGACCCGGTAGACGTGGTTGCCGCCGATCTCGCTCTCCGCCCGGTGACCCTCGTAGTCGCTGTCGATGCCGTAGCTCGGGTCGGTGAACCAGATCGAGCCGTCGGAGTGCTCGACCACATCGTTCGGGCTGTTCAGCCGCTTGCCGCGCCAGCGCTCGGCGAGGACCGTATCGGTGCCGTCGGCCTCGGTCCGGGTGACCCGTCGCCCGCCTTGCTCGCAGCTCACCAGCCGCCCCCGTCGATCGACGGTGTGCCCGTTGGCGTAGCCGGCCGGCTGGCGGAACACCCCGATCGCGCCGGTGGCCTCGTCCCAGCGCAGCAGCCTGTCGTTGGGGATGTCGCTGAAGAGCAGGTAGCGCCCGGCGGCGAACCAGGCCGGCCCCTCCAACCAGCGGCCCCCGGTCCAGAGACACTCCGTCCACTCGTCGCCGTTCACCCGGCGGAACCGCTCGTCCCGCACCTCGAAACGCGTCCTGAACCGATCCACGCCGATCGCCTCCACCCGTGACTGATGTTCGGCAGAAAGCTAACATTACCGAACCAGGATCACCTGTGAGGTTAGACGCCGAACGGAGGCACGGTCATGGATGACGTCGACCGGACGCTGCTGGCGGCGCTGCAACACGACGCCACCCAGTCGTACGCGGCGCTGGCCGGGCAGGTCGGGCTCTCCACGGGGGCGGTCCACGAGCGGGTGCGCAAGCTGCGCGAGCAGGGCGTGGTTCGCCGGACCACGGTGGACGTCGAGCCGGCCGCGGTCGGCCGGGGTGTGCTCGCGTTCGTGCTGGTGGAGGCGAATGCCTGGATGGGCGACCACCCCACCCGAGACGCGCTCGCGGCGCTGCCCGAGGTGATGGAGGCGCACGTCATCGCCGGCCCTGCCTCGCTGCTCGTGAAGATCCGCGTCGGCACCCCGGAGCAGCTCCAGGCCAGCCTGCGCCGGCTATTCCAGGTGGAGGGCGTCACCGGGACGCAGACCGTGGTGGTGCTGGAGAGCTTCTTCGAGCGCCCGCTCGACCCGTACCCGCAGACCCCCTGACAGCCGAATTCACCACGGGCGGATCGATGCCGGCGGGCCGATCTCCACAGGGAAGACCGGCCCGTCCGTCAGGCGTCGCGGGTCAGGAGCTGTAACCGCGGCCGGCGATCCAGTTGGCCAGCTCGGTCACGTCCATCCAGTACGTCGGCTCGTCCGGCCGGGCCGGGTCGGCGATCAGCACCCGGTCGCCGTCGCCCTCGTACCGCACGACAGTCACGTAGTGGCCGGGGTAGCTGTGCTCCACCCCGTCGATGTCCCGCGCGCCGCCCAGGATGTTCGCCACCACAGGCCGGTCGTCGTCCACAGCGGTACGGATGTCCGCGCGCAGGCGTGCGACCTGCTCCCGGGTGGCCACGTCGTCGCGGATCTCGGTGGTCCGGTACTTGCCGCCGGTGTACTCGTTGAGCACCCGGGTGATGTCGATGGCCGAGTCGGTGCCGTTCTCGGTGGTGCCGAGCTTGGCGGCCAGCTCGTCCTGGCTCACGTCCTTGCCCTCGGCCGACAGCGCGATCCGGGTCGACGCGGGACCGCAGTAGAAGAAGTTCGGCTGCGCCTGGTACTCGTAGTCGGCGGCGCGGTCGCCCTTGCCCTTGACCGGGGCGGCGTGGGCGGCGACGGCCGGACCGGCGACGGCACCGCCGGCGGCGGCCAGACCGGCGACGGACAGCACACACTTACGGATGATCGGGTTCATGGTCGAGGCTCCATTCGGGGGTCGACGGCTCCGTGCGGGAGACGCGGCACCAGGAGTGGCGCTCGGCGTACGGAGTGTTCAACCGCCCTGCCGCGGCGGCCCATTTCCGGGCGTGACCGGGGCCACCGCGGAACCGGACAGACGCCTCAGCCGGGGAGACTTCCCAGGAGCCCGGTCACCGCGATCTCGATGACGACCCGCTCCGGATTCGGTCGTGGCATGCGATACCGCTCGGCGTACCGGCGCTCGGCCTCGGCCACCGACTCCGGGTCCCTGCGCAGCACCGCCCGGCCCTCCACGGTCAGCCACCACCGGCCGTCGACCTGGCACACCGCGACCGGGACGCCGTCCGGTCCGGCCGCCGCGACGTGCCGGGCCTTGGCCGACCCGGCGGAGGTGATCACCCGGGCCAGCCGGGCCGCCGGGTCGAAGGTCACCCCCACGGGTACGACGTGCGGGGTGCCGTCGGCGCGCGGTGTGGTGAGCGTGGCGAGGTGCCGGTCCGCGAAGAAACGGGCCACCCGCTCGTCGTGCGGATCCAACCGGTGCCGTCCCGCCATGTCGTCTCCTCGCTCGCGTACCGGTGACGCCTCAGCGGCGGGGAGCCGCGCCGGGCGGCAACGTCGCCACCGGGGACTCCCCGGCGGCCCGCTGCTCGGCGCGGTGCTTGGCGACCAGCCGGCCCAGGTAGAACAGCGCGCCGGCCAGCACGCCCATGTCGTCCAGATAGATCGGGTCGGGCAGCAGATCCACCGGCAGGATCGTGTAGATCAGCGCGCCGTAGAACGCGACCTTGCCGCCGGCTCCGAGCGCGCCGAGCATGCGGCGGGTGCGGACCACCCGGATGGCGAGCAGCACCGCCCCGGCCAGCATGGCCGCCGCGAGGACGGCGGCGAGGACGACCAGCACCCAGGATTCACGGGACACGCCACCACGCTAGCCGAGCCGGGCCCGCCACGCCCGGCGGTCGTCCCCGCCGCGAGGGGCGTCCGCCCCGTGGCCGGGTCGCGGCCGGGGCGACATCCCGTCACGCCGCTGCCCGGCGACGCCCGTCAGACCGCTGTCGGGTGACGACCCCGTCGGGCCGCGCCGGGGGCGCCGCCCCCGTAGAGCCGCTGCCGGCGTCCTCAGGTCGCCACGGCAGCCCGGCCGCGCGCCACCGGCGGCAGCTCGCGGGTGACGTCGGTGCCCGTCCCGGCCGGCAGTTCCCGGGTGGTCTCCGGGCCGGCGAAGCCCACGATGGAGAGCGCGGTCTGCGGCTCGGCGACCGGGTGCAGCGCCGCGAACGCCTCGTCGCGCAGGCTCTGCGCCGCCGCCGCGGCCAGCTCGGCTGCCTGCCAGGCGGCCTGCTCCCGCTGCGTGGCGGCCCGGTGCCGTGCCGCCATGTTGTCCCGGACCAGCCGGCGCAGCAGCAGTTCCTGCTCCACCGGGTGCCGGCTCGGGTCCCAGCCGTTACCGCCGAGGATGTCGCTGAGCTGCCGCACCGTGATCTCGTCGCGCCACTGGGCGTCCATCGCGGCCCGGTGCAGCCAGCGCTCCCGGTCGGCGTACTCGGCCGGGGTCTTGGCGGTCCGGGGCAGCGGCAGCGCCGCGGCGGCGGTCAGGCGCCGGACGTCCTCCTCGGCCCCCTGGTACGCCTGCCAGGCCACCTCCGCGTCCTCCTGGGCGGTCAGCCACTCCGTCCGGCTCCGCTCGGCGGTCGCCGCCGCGCGGGCGGCCGCCACCGCCACCTCGTCGGCGTACCGGTTCCGCTCCCGGTCCTGTACGCGAGCCCGCTCGGCTCGTTCGATGCTGCTCGGCCGGGCGGCGTCGCTGATCCGGTCGACCAGTTCCGAACGGAACCGGGACGGGCGGACGATCAGCGCGGCGACCACGGTCGCGGCCACGGCGAGCAGGACCAGCCAGATCACGGCGGCCGCCGGCATGTCGGGCAGGACGGTGGAGAAGACGGTCTGCATCACCAGCACCTCAAGGTGGAACGAAGGACGATCAACGGTTGTGGCCCGGACATCCGGGCGGGTGCGCGTCGTGACTTCAGACGCGACGGGACGCGCGGCAGGGCGCGGGGCGTGCGGCCCGTGGGACCGCTCCGGGGCGTACCGGAAGGACGCGCGGTCAGGCGCGCGGCGGACCGCGACGGGCGATGTCCGCCCGGCCGGGTTCGGCGGCGGCGACGACCTCGACGCCGGGAACGGGCCCGGCGGCGTCGGCGGAGGGGGTGGCAGTGACGGCCGGGCCGGTGCCGGGGCCGGTTGTCCGCAGCGCGGCGGTCGGGGCGTCGGCCGCGGTGAGTTCGGCGGAACGCGTGGCGGCGGTCGTGACCGCCTGCCGCGTCGCGACGTGCTCGACGGCGGCGACGTGCTTGATCGCCGCGACGTGCTCAGTCGTGACGGCGTGCGCGGCGATGGTGGCGTGCGAGGCCGCGGCGGCGTGGGCGGGTGTGGCGGCGATGCCCTGGAAACCGGCGATCAGCACCAGGCTGGCCACGGCCGTGCGGGCGATCCGGCGCAGCGTCGCCGTCCAGGTGGACGGGGCGAACGCTACGGGCAGCACCGTTTCAACCTATCGGTCGGCGGAGGATCTCGCAGCTCAAGGATCTTGCGGTTTACGTGAGCCGCCCCACGGGTCGGTGTGGACGGAGGCCCACGCAGGGCCCGACGCGCGACGGCGCGGCACCCCTGCCGGGGGCGCCGCGCCGTCGTGTGGATGCCGTGTCAGTTGCCGCCGAGCACCGGCGGCGGGGCGGCGTCGCCGTCGCCCCAGACCATCTCGTCCTCGGTGAGCCAGGTCAGCCGGCCGTCGGACTCGTCGTCGCCCTGGCCGCCGCGCCCGCCCAGCACACCGCCGCGGCCGGCCATCGCGGGCCGCCCGGTGGCACCGCCGGCGCGCTCGGCGGACTTGCTCCCGGCGTCGACGACGAGGCCACGGCCGGAGGTGAGACGGCCCGTGCCGGCGGCGGAGCGGTTGTCCGCGCCGGGCATGCCGCCGAGGCGAGCCGCCGACGCCGAGTTGGCGCCGGTGCCGGCCAGCGAGCCGGTGCTCAGGACGCCGGGGGCGCCGTAGAGCCCGCCACCGGGTCCGCCGGCGCTCATCGTCGTCGGGCCGGCGCCGCCGGGACCGAAGCCAGGGCCGCCGCCGATCGTCGGGCCGCCGACGGTGCTGGTCAGCGGAGCGGCACCGGCGAGTGAGGTGCCGGTCGGGTCGACGGTGCCGCCGGCCGGCACCGAACCCGGAGCGCCGGCGCCCGGTTGGCCGCCCGGAGTGCCGGCACCCGGCGTGGCCCCGCCCGGCGTGCCGCCGGTCGGGGCCGTGTGGTGCACGCCCGACGTGGTGGCGGTGGCGTTCGCGCCCGGGCCGAAGCTGCCCAGGCTCGGGCCGGACGACGGCGTCTTCACCGACGGGCCGTTCTGCAGCGTCGGGTCACCGTTGCCGGTGTGGCCGGGCAGCTCGGTCTCCGGCGGCTCCGGTACGACGATCCGGCCGTACGCCGAGAAGTCGTAGCCCTCGGCGAGCTTCGCCACGACCTGCACCATCCGCTGGTGCGCCTTCTCCTGCTCGGCCTTGTCCTGCTGGTGGCCGACGATCCCGCCGATCACCGCGCCGGGGGCGCCGCCGAGCAGGAAGCCCTTGCCGGCGCCGGAGAGCAGCTTGTCGTTGTCGTCGGTCTTCTCCGGGCTCTCCGCCTTGGTCTGCGCGGCCCGCAGCTCGCTGGACATCATGTCGAGGCCCTGCCGGATGCCGGTCATGCCCTCGGCGAGGTTGCCGGAGTAGTGCACCACCATGTCGAGCCGCCTGGTGAACTCGCGCGCGGCGTCGCCCGTCCAGCTCTTGGACAGCGCCTCCAGGTCGGCGGTGAGGTCGCGGCTGAGGTCGTCGAGCGTGCCCTTGAGGGAGGTCCACTGGGCGCTGAGCGCCTCGATCTGCCTCGGGTCGCCGGCGTTGACGCCCTGGTAGAGCTCTTCGTGACTGACGTGCTCGTAGCGCCGGGTGTACTCAGACACGCGGGTCCTCCTTCGGCTGCTTCATCGCCTCGTTCAGCCCCGAGAGGGCGGCGGCGATGTCGGCCGCGGCGGCGGCGTTGCGGGCCTCGGCGGTCTTGTAGTTCGTCATGATCTTGTGGGTCGCCTCGCGGGCGGCCAGGATCGCCCGACGCAGCCGGTCGACGTGGTTGACGTAGCTCTGGTGCGTCTCGGAGTAGCGACGTGCGTTGTCGGTCGCGTCGGTGAACGTGCCGAGCGCCGGCGGGCGGCACTGCATCTGGGTGTTGAGCTTGCGCAACACCGACTCCGCCTCGTGCAGGCGCCGCTCAAGTCGCTGGTGAAAGTCCTCCAGGGACAGTACGTCTACTGTCGTGCGCCCCGTCATGGCTGCATCCCCGTAGTCATCGTCGATAACCGTTCGCCGTACTCAGGTTAGTCGAAGCGAGCCAACCCGGGCGACCCGTGACGGAGATCCTCCACTTCGGATCGGCCGAGAGTCGGTCAACCGCCCTGGACCTGCGCCGCCCCGCCACCGGCCGAGGGCGTCGCGGTGGCCCCCGGCGGCGTCGACGCATCGAAGTAGGTCATCGCGTCCTCGCGGGACAGCGTCGGGCCGGTCGGCACCAGCGCCAGCAGCGAGGCGGGTACGGCGAGCGGCGTCACGTCGCCGTACCCGAGCGCGCTCCTCGCGTCGCCCCCGGCGGTGCCGAGCGGATAGCGGATGCCCTGGGCGGTGATCAGGTAGACCGTCGAGCCGGCCGCCGCCTTGCCGCTCTCCCCGGCCGTGGCCTGCACCAGCACGCCCTTGCCGCCGGGCAGCAGCACGCTCTCGGCGGTGCGTACCGCGTCCCGGGCGCCCTGCCGGGCCGGCATCGCGGTCGCCGAGGTCAGCTCGGCCGGCGGGGAGTCGAAGACCTCCAGCGTGGTGGTCGGCGGCTGACCGGCCGGGCCGGGGCGGTAGGTGGCGCAGAGCACCGTCCGCCCCGGGCGGACCTCGTGCAGCGTCGGCAGCCGGGCCGGCAGGCCGTCCGCGTCCAGGCGCTGGTCGGTGAGGAGCCGGCCCGCCTCGTCCGGAGTGATCTGCGTCACCTCGCCACCGCTGCCGAGCAGCAGCAGCGCGGTGACCTCGCGGACGGTCGCCAGGCCCTGCCGGGTGAGCACGTAGTACTGGCCGGCGGCCTGGTAGACCTGGCCGATCCGGGCCGGCCGGTCGGCCACTGTGAGCCCGCTCGCGCTGCCGTCCCCGGCGATCGCCGGCTTGCGCAGCACCGGCCCGACCGGCACCGCGTTCAGCAGCTGCTGCCCGACGGTCAGGTTCGTCGCGCCGGCCATCTTCAACGCCACCAGTGCCTGCTCGTCGCCGGCGACCCGCAGCCGGGAACCGCCGGTGAGCAGGTAACGGGCGTCGCTGGTCCGCACCACCACGGCCCGGTCGGTGAGTGCCGTGCCGCCGGGCAGCGCCCGGTCGATCACCAGGTGCGTGGTGGAGCGCTGCGGGTCGTTCGGGTCCGGCACGTCGCACACCGACCAGGGGAGCCCGACCAGTGACTTTCGATCGGGCAGGTCGTCCGGGGCGCCCACGATGCCGACCAGCCGCCCGCGCGGACGGTCCTTAATCGACGCCTGGGACATGGTGCGTGGCTGCGCCGCGGCGTCGTTGACGATCAGCCGCGCCGAGGCGTAGTTGAGCGTCGGGCGCAGCACCTCGTCCTCGCCGAAGTAGTACGTCGCGCCGGTCTCCCGCTCGATCACCAGCGTGTTCGGCTCCAGCGGCGCGGAGTTGCTGGTGAGCTGCCCGTACGCGCCCACGCCGCCGAGCACCACGGCCGCCGCGATGACGCTGCCGAACACCGCCATGCCGAGGCGGCGCATCGGCAGTTCGTTGGTCTCCGGATCACCGGAGAGCAGCGCCGAGACGATGCGGCGGGTGACGAAGCGGTACGCCTGCACCTGATCGCGGCGGGTCCGCATGACTAACCTCCGGCGGGGGTGGGTCCACGGCGACAGGTCCGAACGGCGCCGCGGGCTTCCCTACGATAAGGGGCCGTCGGGGGTGCGCCGGACCCCGTCCGCCGCCCGAACGGCCGCACCCGCCCGGCGGATGCCCAGGATGTCCAGAAGGGACGCACACCGATGACGCAGCTCCAGGCGCCACCCGGTCGTACCGCCACCGTTCCCGCCGCACCGCCGGACCGGCCGGTCACCCCGGCCGACAAGCGCCGCCGGGGACGGCTCGGCCCGGTCGTGGTCGGGCAGCTCGTGGTGGTGGAGTGCGCCGCGCTCGCCGTCTGGTTCGCCACTGCCGGCCCGGCCTGGCTGATCGCTGCGGTCGGCGTGCCGGCGCTGCTGGCGGTGGCGGCGGCGTTCGCGCGCCGGGGCGGCCGCTGGTGGTACGAGGATCTGATGCTCCGCCGCCGGCTGCGCCGGCGCCGCGACCGGGCCCGGGGCGCGGAGCCCGGTGGTGACCCGAGGCTGGCCGCGCTCGCCCCGGAGCTGACCGTGGTGGAGCTGACCGAGCGCGGCACCCGGCTCGGCATCGGGCAGGACGACCGGGGCTGGTTCGCCGCGCTGGCGCTGACCGGCCGTCCCGGCGCGCCCGCCGGCTCGATCGAGGCGGCGGTGGTGGACCGCGCGCTCGCGGTGCTCGCCGACTTCTCCGGCCCGGTCACCCAGACCCAGGTCGTCTCGCACACCCTGGTCTGGTACCCGGCGCCCGGCGCGCCGCCGTCGGCCTACCGGACCGTGTGGGTGGCGCTGCGTTTGTCGGTGTCCGACGCGCGGGCCGAGGCGGTGAGCCGGGGCGGCGGCCTGCGCGGCGTGCACCGCACGGTGGCGGCCGGGGTGGGCCGGGTCGGCAAGGCGCTCAACGCCGCCGGCCTCGGTCACCGGGTGCTCGACCGGAACGAGCTGCACGCGGCCGTGGTGTCCGGGGCCGGGCTCGACCTGGCGCCGGAGTCCCCGGTGGAGACGTGGACCAGCCTGCGCGGGGGCGGCTGGACGCAGCGCTGCCTGGCCCTGCGGGTACGCCCCAACGGTTCGCTCGGCGCACTCGTGGACGCGGTCACGGCCACCTCCGCGCCCTCGCACACGGTCGCCGCGGTGGTGCTCCCGGGCGGGCGGCGGGTGCCGCCGCTGCTGCGGGTGGCAGCCATGGACGGGCACGCCGAGGCGCTGGTGAAGGCGGTCCGGGAGATGGCCCGGCGCGCGGGCGTGCCGGCCCGCCCGCTGGACGGCCAGCACGGCCCCGGCGTCTACGCCACCGCGCCGGTCGGCACCGCGATGGGGACCGTCACGGTCGAAGGTTGACGATCCAGCCGTACGCGCCGCAGACCCAGACGGCCAGCGGCACCAGCGCGATGATCAGCAGGATCTCGACGATGTCCAGGGTCCGGCCCCAGACCGGGGAGATCCGCTTGCCGGCCACGGTCAGGCCGTAGACGAGGCTGATCACGGCCAGCACGGCCAGGCCGCCCAGGATCAGCCCGAGCCGTACCGCCAGCGAGCCGGCGGCGAACGTGGCGGCGGCGACCAGCCCCAGGCCGACGGTGCCGGACAGCAGCACCGGCGTGCGCTGGGCGCGGCTGAGGAACGGGCGTGCCCGCAGCAGCGACAGCAGCGCCAGCACCAGGCAGAGCAGGACCGCCGGGAGCCGGCCGTTCCCGGCCAGCACCACCTCGCCGCCGAGCACCAGCAGCGAGACGGTCCAGAGCAGACCGGTGAGGAACGCGTCGGCGCGCTCGCTGTTGCGCAGCACCGACGGCCCGTCCACCGACTCGGTGTCGGTCTTGAGGTCGTCCGGGCCGGTGGGGATGGACGGCACCGGCAGCCGGGCCAGGCGGTAGGCGAGCATCGGCAGCGCGGGCAGCGCGCCGAACGCGACCGTCGCGACCACCGCCGCCGAGGCCGCCGCGCCGATGTCGAAGGCCAGGCTGAGCACCGCGCCGAGGCCGACCGCCGCGCCCACGCCCACCGCGCCGAGGAACAGCGGCAGGCGGTCACCGACGGCGAGCGCGGCGATCGCGCCGAAGACCACCACGGCGGTGCCGGCGAGCAGGACGTGCGGACTGGCCAGCTCGCCGAGCGTCCGGTCCCCGGCGAGCACCAGCAGGCCGCCGACGCCCGCGTAACCGACCCCCACCAGGGCCAGCACCGCGCCGGTGCGGCTGTCGCCGGCGGCGCGGGACAGCACCGCGGCGCCGACCAGCAGTGCCACCGCGACCACGAACGCGGCGGCCGCGCCCGGTAGCTGCGGCGGGCCGGTCAGCAGGGTCGCCACCGCGCCCGCGGCGAGCGCCGAGGCGGCGAGCAGGACCGCGAACACCCGCGTGGTGCCGACCTGCCAGGCGCCCGCCCGCTGGGTGGTGGAGGTGGCGACCGCGTCCACCACGTCGTCGAAGACGATCTCGGGGGCGGTCGCGGCACGCGGGTTGAAGTAGAGCACCTCGCCGTCGCGTACGCCGAGCTGCGCCGCGGTCCGGCCGCCGTCGAGCGGCTGACCGCCGAGCCGGGACAGGGCCCAGCCGCCGTGCCGCACGCCCTCGTCGGCCAGGTCCTCGCCGGCGTACCGCAGCAGCGTGGGAAGCAGGTCGGCGAGCGGCACGTCGGACGGCAGCGCCAGATCCATCCTGGTACGCGGCGCCACGATGGTGATCCGGCTCAGCCCACCGGTCGCCGTCTTCGTCGCCACAGTGGCCTCCTCGTGCTCGCATACGATCCGCTGGGCCGTCGGCGTCGCCCCCTACGGGTCCACGACGCCACCGGGAGATTACCTACGATGGCGGTCGCACAGGTTGCCCACCCGACGCTCACCGGCGGTGGCAGACCACGATCAGGGCCACTTCTGGGGAGGGGAGAGCCGTGAGTACGGTGGTGTTCCGCCGACTTCCGCGTCAACCGGGGCCCGCGCTGCCGCGCGGCGAGGTGCTGCTGGAGTCCCCGCCCGAGCTGCCGGAGCCGCAGGCCAAGGGCATGGGCCAGGTGCTGATGATCCTGCCGATGCTCTGCGGCGTCGGCGCGATGGCGTTCCTCTACGCCGGCCGGGGCGGCGGCATGATGACGTACGTCGCGGGTGGGCTGTTCGGCGTGTCCATGTTGGGCATGGCGATCGGTACGCTCGGCAACGGCGGCAAGGACAAGGCCGAGCTGAACGCCGAGCGGCGCGACTACATGCGCTATCTCGCGCAGATGCGCAAGCGCACCCGGCGGGCCGCCGAGCAGCAGCGCGCCGCGATGACGTGGCGGCACCCGGAGCCGGACGCGCTCTGGTCGATCGCCGCATCCCGCCGGCTCTGGGAGCGGCGGATCACCGAGGACGACTTCGGCGAGGTGCGGATCGCGCTCGGCCCGCAGCGGCTGGCCGTGGAGATCGTGCCGCCGGAGACCAAGCCGGTGGAGGACCTGGAACCGATGAGCGCGATCGCGCTGCGCCGGTTCGTCCGGGCCCACTCCAACGTGCCGGACCTGCCGACCGCGCTGTCGCTGCGCGCGTTCAGCCGGATCGCCCTGCGCGGCGACCGGGAGCCGGTGCTCGACCTGGCCCGGGCCGCGCTGGGCCAGCTGGTCACGTTCCACGCCCCGGAGGATCTCCTGGTGGTCGTGGTGGCCGCGCCGGACCGGCAGGCGGCCTGGGACTGGGTGAAGTGGCTGCCGCACGCCCAGCACCCGGGGCGTACGGACGCGGCGGGCGCGCGCCGGATGGTGTTCGCCGCGCTGGACGAGGCGGAGACCGCGCTGGCCCAGGACCTGGGCGGACGGCCCCGGTTCGCGCCGGAGGCGAAGCCGCTGACCACCGCGCCGCACGTGGTGGTGGTGCTGGACGGCGGCGAGGTCTCGGCGACCTGCGCGCTGACCGGGCCGGGCCTGCTCGGCACGACCGTGTTCGACCTGTCCGGCGCGGTCCCGCGCGACGCCGGCCGCTGGCTGCTCTGCCTGGACGCCGGGGACGGCACCGGGCTCGACCTGGTCCGCGGCACCGCCACGTCGCGGCTCGGCCGGCCGGACCGGCTGTCCCTGAGCGCGGCCGAGGGGCTGGCCCGGCAGATCGCCCCGTTCCGGCTCTCCCAGCAGCAGGGCGCGAGCACCGACGAGCCGCTGGCCCGCAGCATGGAGCTGCCCGACCTGCTCGGCGTGGGCGACGCGGCCACTGTGGACACCCGGCAGACCTGGCGTCCGCGCAGCCACCGCGACCGGCTGCGCATCCCGCTCGGCCTGGGACCGGACGGCAACGTGGTGGAGCTGGACTTCAAGGAGTCCGCGCACGAGGGCATGGGCCCGCACGGCCTGGTGATCGGCGCGACCGGTTCCGGCAAGAGCGAACTGCTGCGTACGGTGGTCGCGGCGCTCGCGGTGACGCACTCGTCGGAGGAGCTGAACTTCGTCCTGGTCGACTTCAAGGGCGGCGCCACCTTCGCCTCGCTGGACGCGTTGCCGCACACCAGCGCGGTGATCACCAACCTCTCGGACGAGCTGCCGCTGGTCGACCGCATGCGGGACGCGCTGGCCGGTGAGATGAACCGCCGGCAGGAGGTGCTGCGCGCGGCGGGCAACTACGTCTCCCGGTACGACTACGAGAAGGCGCGGGCCGCCGGTGAGCCGCTGGAGCCGATGCCCAGCCTGCTGATCATCTGTGACGAGTTCTCCGAGCTGCTGGCCGCCAAGCCGGACTTCATCGACCTGTTCGTGATGATCGGCCGCCTCGGCCGGTCGCTCGGCGTGCATCTGCTGCTCGCCTCGCAGCGGCTGGAGGAGGGCAAGCTGCGCGGCCTGGACACGCACCTGTCGTACCGGATCGGTCTGCGCACGTTCTCGGCCGTGGAGAGCCGGATCGTGCTCGGCGTGCCGGACGCGTACGAGCTGCCCAGCGCGCCCGGTCACGGCTACCTGAAGACGGACACCGCGACGATGCTGCGGTTCCGCGCCGCGTACGTGTCCGGCCCGTACCGGGCGCCGGGGCAGGTGCAGCGCTCCACCCGGGCACAGGTGCAGCGCCGGATCGTCCCGTACGGCATCGACTACGTGCCGGCACCGGCGCTGCCGAGCCCGGCGGAGGCCACGCCGGAGCCGGAGCAGTCCGGCGACGGCAAGGCGGTCGCGATGCTGGACGTGCTGATCGACCAGCTCAAGGGCCGGGGCAAGCCGGCGCACCAGGTGTGGCTGCCGCCGCTGGCCGAGCCGTCCGGGCTGGCCGAGCTGCTGCCCAAGCTGAGCGTGCACCCGACGTACGGCCTGACCACCGCCGACTGGCCGGGCCGCGGCCGGCTCGCCGTGCCGGTCGGCATCGTGGACCGGCCGTACGAGCAGCGCCGCGACCCGATGATGGTCGACCTGGCCGGGGCCGGCGGCAACGTGGTGATCGTCGGGGCTTCGCTGAGCGGCAAGAGCACCATGCTGCGCTCGATGCTGGCCTCGCTGGCGCTCACCCACACGCCGCGCGAGGCGCAGTTCTTCTGCCTCGACTTCGGCGGCGGCGCGCTGCGCAGCCTGGACGGGCTGCCGCACACCTCGGGTGTCGCGGGCCGGCGGGACGTCGAGGCGGTCCGGCGGACGGTGGCCGAGGTGGTCGCCGTGATCGACGAGCGGGAGAACCGGTTCACCCAGCACGGCATCGACTCGGTGGCGAGCTACCGGCGCCGCCGGGCGGCCGGTGAGTTCGCCGACGACCCGTTCGGTGACGTCTTCCTCGTGGTGGACGGCTGGAACACGCTGCGCCAGGAGTACGAGGAGCTGGAGCAGACGATCACGAACCTGGCGAACCGGGGCCTCGGCTTCGGCGTCCACGTGGTGATCACGGCGGTGCGCTGGGCGGAGATCCGGATCAACATGCGGGACCTGCTCGGCACCAAGCTGGAGCTGCGGCTCGGTGACCCGTCCGAGTCGGAGATCGACCGGCGGGCCGCGCAGAACGTGCCGGTGGGCGCGCCCGGCCGCGGCCTGACCCGGGACAAGCTGCACTTCCTGACCGCGATCTCGCGGATCGACGGCAAGCGTGACATCGAGGACCTGACCGAGGCGTCGGTGGCGCTCGCCGGTCACGTCGCGGCGAACTGGCCGGGGCAGCCGGCGCCGAAGGTGCGGCTGCTGCCGCGCAAGCTGACGGTCACCGAGCTGGCGAAGGTGGTCGACCGGTCCGCCCCGGGTATCCCGATCGGCGTCAACGAGTCGGCGCTCGCCCCGGTCTACCTGGACCTGGCCGGCGAGCCGCACCTGACCGTGTTCGGCGACGCCGAGTGCGGCAAGACGAACCTGCTGCGGCTGATCGCCCGGGGGATCGCCGAGCGGTACACCCCGGCCCAGGCGCGGCTGGTCATCGCCGACTACCGGCGTGGCCTGCTGGGCGCGGTCGAGGGTGACCACCTGCTCGACTACGCGCCGTCGAACCAGGTGTTCAGCCAGGGGCTCGGCTCGATCCGCAGCGCGCTCCAGAACCGGCTGCCCGGCCCGGACGTGACCACCGCGCAGCTGCGCGACCGGAGCTGGTGGAAGGGCCCGGACCTGTACATCCTGGTGGACGACTACGACCTGGTCGCCTCCGGCGGCAGCAACCCGCTGAGCGCGCTGCACGAGCTGCTGCCGCAGGCGCGGGACATCGGCCTGCACCTGATCATCACGCGCCGGGTCGGCGGTGTGGCCCGGGCGCTGTACGAGCCGGTGCTGCAACGCCTGCGCGAGCTGGACTCGCCGGGTCTGCTGATGTCCGGCAGCCGGGAGGAGGGTGCGGTCTTCGGCAACCTGCGGCCGACCCCGCAGCCGCCGGGCCGGGGCACACTCGTCCGTCGCCGCGACGGTCAGCAGCTGATCCAGACCGCGTGGACGGAACCGGCCTGACGGGACGGACGGCGGGCGGCCGGGTCCGGTAGCGTCGGGCCGATCGATCGTCGCGAGTGGAGAGGGGCGCAGGTGAGCAGCCCGTCGGGTTTCGGTGCGGCCATGGAGGGCCTGCTGCGGCAGGCGCAGGAACAGCAGCGCCGGCTGGCCGATCTCCAGCGGCAGCGCGCCGAGCTGCGGGTGACCGGGGACAGCCCGGACGGGCTGGTGCGGGTGACGGTGGACGGCGACATGAAGGTCGGCGACATCGAGCTGAACGCGCGGGCGATGCGGCTGGACAGCTTCTCCCTGGCCGAGGCGATGCAGGCGGCGATCGACGCGGCCTACGCGGCCTTCGAGGAGCGCCAGCGCGAGATGCTGAGTGAGATGCTCGGCGACTCCGAGATGGTCCGCCGGGCGCAGGACGGCACGCTGACCCCGGAGGACTGGTTCCGTCAGTTCGGGGTGGACGTGTCCGACCCGACCCGCAACCTGCGGCGCTGAGCGAGAGGGAGGCCGGCGATGCCGAACACCGTCGACGTCGACGCGATCCGGAAGGCGGGTCGGATGCTCGACGCCCCGGACGGCCCGATCCAATACCTGCGCAACGTCGAGACGTTGCTGGGCGAGGTCAAGCTGCCCGGCGGCGCGCTGAGCTGGTTCGGCACCGGCGCGGTGGAGCGGCACAACGCGGCTGTGGACGGGCACCTGGACAACGTCCGTACCGGCGTGGAGCATCTGCGCAGGGCCGCCGCGCAGCTCGAACAGAGCGCGAAGAACTGGGAGAGGTCGGATCAGCCCTGGGTGGTCAAGTGACCGGCCGGGTCCGCGACGGGAAGGACGCCTGATGCCACCGGAGATCCTCATCGCCAACGCCTCGGGGACGGTGACCGGCACCGTGACGGTCGCCGAGACCACGGCTCCGGTCCGGTCGGCGGCGGCCGTCGCCAAGGGCAACCTGGTCTGGATCGTCGCCTCGGCGGCGCTGATCGGCGCGATCCTCTACCTGGAGTCGTTCGACAACCAGCAGGTCAACGAGTCGATCAAGAAGTGGGACGAGGCCGCCCGCCTGCTCGGCGCGGACCAGTTCGGCGCGGCCATGGCGGCGGTTCCGCCGGACGCGGCGGAGTGGGACTTCGACGACCGGGACGCGTTCGACCTGTTCCTCCGCAAGCTCGGCGCGGAGATCAACTCGCTGGCCGAGGCGTTCGCCGCCAACCGGGACACGCTCACCGCCGCCCGGGATGCCTACAACGACGCGATCTCCGGGCTGGCCCAGGCGCTCATGCCGATCCTGGTCGCGGTGATCGCCTCGATCGCGCTCCAGTTCTTTCCCGCCACCACCGCGCTGGCCCAGGCCATCGGCATCGTCGGGCTGACCGCCACCGCCGCCGTCCTGGTCCTGGTCTTCGGCGAGATCAGCGCGCTGCTGCACGCGCTGCTGGCCGCCTTCCACACCGACAACCGGTTCACCTTCGCCGCGGACTCCCGCCCCGGCTGGGCGCCGACCGGCTCGGACCCGGACATCAAGGACATCAAGATCGACTGGGTGCGGGACGCCAAGTTCTACGGGTGACGGGAGCGACGCATGGACACCCTGCTCTTCTCGCTGTTGCTGTACGTCCTGCTGACCATCCCGGTCTTCGTTGTCCTGATGCTGTTCGCCGCGCTGACCCGCTCGGCGCGGCTGCGGCGGGCCGCCGAGGTGGTGTCGCTGAGCACCTGCGCGGCGCTGCTGGTGCTGTCGTTCCAGCGCGCGTTCGAGAAGCCGATGCTGTGGGCCGTTGTGGTGCTGCTGGTCGCGGTGCTGGTCTTCGGCGTGTCGACGATCGTCAAATCGTCGCGCGAACGATCCTGAGCTCAGAAGGACCGTCCAACTCGTACGGAGAATGCCGGATCGCGTTGTCGATTCGGGGCTGTCGGAATACGACGATGGGACAGGCAGGGCTGCGCGGGTTGGACATCGTCCGCTACGGTTCGGATGAAGTGTCCGTCGGTGGGGTGTGCACGCCTTGCCGCGGGGGAGGGCGCGGCGGAACCGCCGCCACAAGATGACGGAAGGGTGTGAAGCATGGCGTTCGAGGTCAGTGCAGCGACTCTGCACACCGCCGCGAGTGACGTGCGGTCCACGCGCAGCGATGTCGACGGCGAGCTCAAGAAGCTGTGGAACGTGGTCGACGACCTGGCGATGGCCTGGAAGGGCCAGGCGTCCACGGGCTTCCAGAGCCTGATGACTCGCTGGAACGAGGACACTACGAAGCTGCTGACCGCGATGGACAACATCGCGGACCTGCTCGACAAGTCGGGCACCACGCACCAGGTCAACGACGAAGAGCAGCAGCAGATGCTGGACAAGTTCCACTCTGCTCTCAACCCGTGATCCGCGAAGACAGGCAGAGGAGGAATCGATGAGCATCAAGGTTGATTACGCTGTTCTGGAGAGCAGCAACCAGCAGATGCAGGCCATCTCGCGGACCATCGACGAGAAGCTGGACACGCTGCGGGCGATGCTGACCAAGCTCGAGTGGGAGGGCCAGGACCGGGCCGCCTACCAGCAGCACCAGGCCCAGTGGGACGCCGCCGTGCGGGACATCAACAAGGTCCTGAACGAGATCGGTGGTGCCGTGGGCATCGCGCGCGAGAACTACATGACCACGGAGATGAGCAACTCCAAGGTCTGGGGCAACTGACCTCGGACCGGTCCACAGCGGCTCCGCTCCGGCTCGTGCCGGGCGGAGCCGTCGTGTTTGTCAGGCGTCCTGCGGGACGTCGCGCCGGCCGGGACGCCACCCGCGCCGGCGTCCGCGTACCAGGATCGGGCGCAGTGTCAGCAGGACGCCGGCCAGCAGCGCGCCGACGACAGCGACCCAGATCGCGACGGTGCGCTGCCAGGCCAGCGGGTCGGCCGGCGGCGCCGGTGGCGGCATCGCGCCCAGCGGCGGGTCGTTCCGGGTGCCCAGCAGGCTGGTGACCGCCCGGTACGGGTTGACCATCCCGTAGCCGACGTCGGCGTTGTGCCCGTCGGGCGGGTTGTCCGCGGTACGGGTCAGCCGGTAGGCGACCTCGTCGGCGCTGATGTCCGGGTGTGCGGCCCGCACCAGCGCGGCCACCCCGGAGACGTACGCGGTGGCGAAGCTCGTCCCGCCCTGCGGCTCGGCCCGGTATCCCGGTCCCTGCGGCGCGGGCCCGACGATGTTCAGGCCGGGTCCGGCGATGTCCACATAGTCCCCGCTGACCGAGCTGCCGACGTGCCCGCCCTGCTCGTCGATCCCGGCGACGGCGACGACACCGTCGTACGCCGCCGGATAGGCCGGCCGGTCCTCCCGGTTCTCCTGCCGGTTGCCGGCGGAGGCGACGACCACCACGTCCTTGCCGAGCGCGTACTGCACCGCGGACTTCAGCGCCGGGTCGTCGAGCGTGACCAGGGACAGGTTGATCACGTCGGCGTCGTGGTCGACCGCCCAGCGGATCGCCTTGCCGATCTCGGCCGGCACGTCCGGGTCGAAGTTCTCCTTGTTCTCGGCCAGCACCCGCAGCGGCAGGATCTTCGCCTCCGGCGCGATGCCGGTGTACGGCGAGCCGGTGCCCTCCCGGCCGGCGATGATGCCCGCGACCATGGTGCCGTGGCCGACCAGGTCGCACTGCCCCTTCAGGCGTACGAGCTGGTTGAAGTCCTCACCCGGCAGCACCCGTCCGCGCAGCAGGGGATGGGTGGGCGAGACCCCGGAGTCGATCACGGCGATGGTGATCCCCGCGCCCTTGCCCAGCCGCCACGCGGCGGCCGGGTCGAGGCGGCTCAGCGCCCAGGGCACCTCGGTGGGCGCGGGACCGCCGCCCGGGCCGCACTTCGGGGCGGCCTGCGCGGGCGCGGGCACCGCCAGCGCGCCGCCGAGCAGGGCGGTCACCGCTGCTCCGGAGAGGACGGACCTGATCCGGTGTCCGGCCCGGACGCGTCCCGTGGTCGCGCCCGGCCGCAAGCTGTCGCGCACGCGCTGAGATTACCCGCCGCACCCGCCCGCGCGCGGCACACGTGTGCCCGGCCCGGGTCACCTGTCGGCGGTGGCGTCCCCGGCCGGCTCGGCGGCGAAGAGGGCGAGCAGGGCGCCGACCTGCTGGTCGGCCTCGGCCGGGTGCCGGAAACGGCCCTTCGGGTTGATCGTGTACTCGTTGCGCCGTCCCACCCGTGTACGCCGCAGGTAGCCCCCGGCCTCCAGGTCGGCGACGATGGCCTGGGCCGCCCGTTCGGTCACGCCGACCTCGTCGGCCACGTCGCGCAGCCGGGCGGTGGGGTTGCGCGCGATAGCCAGCAGCACATGGCCGTGGTTGGTGAGGAAGGTCCAGTTACGGCGGCTCCCGTCCTCAACTGGTGTGGTCGCCATGGTGGCCATGCTATGGCCACCGCCGCCCTCGGCCGAATCGGCGCGGGCCGAGGCGAGCGGCAACGGGAAAGTATGAAATGCGTATCACGAATCTTGACGGGCCCCGAGGTGCGTGTGACCGTGGGTCGCGAGGCCGTTAGGCCTGGTGGTTCCCCAGGTAGACGAGGTGAGGAACATGACGCCGAGCACCCCGGAGCAGGCACTGGCCGAACTGCGTGCCGGTAACCACCGGTTCGTCACCGGAGCCCCGCAGCATCCGAACCAGGACGCCGGGCACCGGACGGCGGTCGCCGACGGTCAGCATCCCTTCGCGGTGATCGTCGGCTGCTCCGACTCGCGGCTCGCCGCCGAGATCATCTTCGATCGCGGTCTCGGTGACCTCTTCGTGGTGCGTACGGCCGGGCACACCGCCGGGCCGGAGGTGCTCGGCAGCGTCGAGTACGCCGTCACCGTGCTCGGCACGCCGCTCGTGGTGGTGCTCGGGCACGACTCGTGCGGCGCGGTCCAGGCCGCCCGCGAGGGGTTCCGGACCGGCGCCGCCCTGGTCGGGCACCTGGGCGCGGTGGTGGACGCGGTCTCGCCCAGCCTGCTGCGCGCCTCCCGCCAGGGCGTCGACGACCTCGACGGCATCATCGACGTGCACATCGCGCAGACCGTCGAGACGCTGCTGGCCCGCTCCGCCGTGCTGGCCGAGCGGGTGGCGGCCGGGCGGTGCACGGTGGTGGGCATGTCGTACCGGCTCGCCGGCGGCGAGGTGCGGACCGTGGCGCAGGCCCCGGCTCCGCTGCCCGCTCCGGCGGCGCCCGCCGACCCGGCGCTGGCCGGCTGACCGGTAGGGAAGACGAAAAAGGGGGCCGCCCGAGGACGGCCCCCTTTCGCTGTGTCCCGGTCAGAGCAGCGACATGTGGACGTGGTCGGTGTGGTTCGACGGTCCGCTGTACGAACTCCAGCCGGTGGCCGGGAACCAGATCTGCCGGTTCCAGATGACGTAGTAGATGCCCAGCCGGTCGGCGTTGCGGATGAGGAAGGCGGCGACCTCGTTGCCGTACCGGCGGGTGTCGTTGTTGTGCCAGGGCGCGAAGCCGCTGTTCTGGAGCGACCAGTCGCACGCCTTGCCCTTGGGGTGCTCCCACGGCCCGCCGGACCGGTAGCAGCCCACGAAGCGCTTGAAGCCCGCGCGCCGGACCTCCTTGTACGCGTGCAGCGTGCGCGGGGTGACGCAGCCCGAGGTGGTCGGGTCGTCCTCGCTGCACGACTCGGCCTTCCATCCGCCGTCGGCGGTGCGGCCGGGGGCGATCTTGGCGACCGGTGAGGTGGCGGAGACCAGGCCGCCGGTGAAGCCGAGACCGCCGACGAGCTTCAGCGCGCGCTCGGCCTGCACCTTCTCGCGCTCCATCGCGTTCTTCTGCTTCTCCTGCTCGCGCACCTCGGCGTCGAGCGCGATCTTGGCCTGCTCGGCGCGGGTCTTGACCGCGTTGATGGCGGCCAGGCGCTGCGCGTTGAGGAGGTTCAGCTCGTCCAGGGCGTTGACCCGGCGGACGAACGAGTCGGGCGAGTTGCTCTCCAGCAGCATCGCCATGGCGCCCATCCGGCCGGTCCGGTAGGACTGGGCGGCGAGCTGGTTGACCTGAGGGCTGAGCGCTTCGAGTTCGGCCTGTGCCGTCTTCACCTCGGCCGCCAGCCGCCGCTGGCGGTCCTGCGACTTGGCGAGCTTCGCCTTGGCCTGGAGGAAGTTCCGGTTGGCGGCGTCGATCGCCTCGGTGATGAGTGGCGGTTCGCCGTCCTCCTCGTGTCCCGAGGGAGTGCCGGGGGCCGCCGCGGTGGGGGCCGCGGTCGCCGGGGTCGGCCCGGCCAGCACGGCCAGCGAGGCCAGCACGGCCACCACGGGTGTCAGCCAGCGGCGCAGGGGTGCCGTCACAGTGTTCCCTTCCGTCGGCCGCCGACCGGGTTAGCTGACGGGTTCGGGACGGAAGTGGCCCCTACCGCTGTTGCGGATTCACCCCATGTACCTGGTTCCCCGGCTCGCCCGCGGGCGATTGGGCGGCGGCACCGCTGGCGCCGGTGCGCGCCTTCGGCGGTGACCGGCAGCGAGGTTACCTGACAGCACTCCTGAGGATCTACGTCCGGAAGCCGACCAATAGCGAGATTTCGCCGTGGCGCACCGTGACCAGCGTCGCGTTTGAAATCGATGGTCACGCTGCGGAGTGTCACCATGCGGCCTCCGTACTCTTCCCGCCGCCGAGCGCCTCCAGCGCGTCGTCCCGTCCGGCCGGCGGTCGGGCCGCGGGCGCCGCCGGCTCCGCGCCGCGCGAGCGCCGTCCGGCGGTCGTCACGATCGCGGCCAGTCCGGTCGTCAGCGGTACGGCGGCGATCAGGCCGAGCGTGGCCACCGCGCTGCGGACGATCTCCTGGGCGAGGAACTCGCTCGTCAGGATCTCGCTCACCGGGCGGGAGTCCGCGACCAGTAGGAGCAGCAGCGGCAGCGAGGCACCCGCGTACGCCAGCACGATGGTGTTGACGGTGGACGCGATGTGGGCCCGGCCGACCCGGGTGGCCGCCCGGTAGAGCTGCCGCCGGGACAGCCCCGGGTTGGCGTGCGCCAGTTCGGTGACGGTGGCCGCCTGGGTGACTGTGACGTCGTCCAGCACGCCCAGCGAGCCGATGATGATGCCGGCCAGCAGCAGGCCGTGCAGGTCCACGTCGCCCTGGAACATGGACAGCGTGGTGGCGTCCTCGCTGCCGAATCCGGTCAGGTGGGTGGCGGACGTGGCGAGCAGGCCGAGCACGCCGGTGACCACCAGGCTGCCGAGCGTGCCGAGCACCGCCACCGACGTCTGCGCCGTGATCCCGTGGGTCAGGTAGAGCACCACGAACATGATCAACGCGGCGCCCACGATCGCCACCAGCAGCGGGGGCTGGCCGGCGCCGATGCCCGGCAGCACGAAGCCGAGCAGGATGGCGAAGCTGGCCACCAGGCCGCCGAGCGCGGCGAGCCCGCGCCAGCGGCCGAACGCCACGATCGCGGCGGCGAAGAGCACCATCAGCCAGATCAGCGGCGTACCGCGCTGGTGTTCGGCGATGTTGTAGGACTTCACCGCCGGATCGGCGGGGTCGGTCAGCTCGACCAGGACGACCTCGTCGCCGACCGCGACCCGGGGCGCGCCCGGCCCGGCCGGGATCGGCGTCTCGACCTGCCGGCCCGCGTCCGGGCCCTGCTCGGCGGTGACGGTCACCGTGCCGCAGGGCCCACCTCCACCGTCCGGGGCCTCCGGGGTCGGGGGGCAGGGCTCGGTGACCACCCGGGTCACGGTGCCGTGGTAGCGGGGGACGTCCGCACCGCCGACCGGCTCCCGGTCCTGCCGGGGCCAGAGCACCAGCGCCGCGATCACGGTGATCACGAACAGCGGCACCACCACGGCGACGAGCAGCCGTCGTACGCCCGGCGGCGTGGGTGGTGCGGGGTGGGTGTGGTCGGCACCCATGGCGTCTCTCCCAACGGTCGCGGCGACGCCTGGTCCGCCGGGCCGGTCTGGTCACCCGGCCGGCGCGGACGTGTCGTCCACGTCCGGGGCGTCGCCCGGCCATGGTAGGCAGCCCGGCCGGGCGCTCCCGGACACCGTGGCCGGTGACGCGCGCCCGCGCGGATCAGGCCAGGCCCGCCCGGCGTCGCCGGTACTCGTCCTCGTCGATCTCGCCGCGGGCGTACCGCTCGTCGAGGATGCGCCGGGCCGTCGTCGGGCCCAGGTACTGCGGGCCGGTCCACCGCACGGCCGCCCAGACGAGCCCCGCCAGCACCGCGAGCACCAGCAGGGACCAGATCCACATCCAGCCCATCATCGGGCTCTGCCACATCATCGGGCCGCCCTCCGTCCGTCACCGCGGGTCCGCCGGTCCGGCCTGCCCGCCACTTCGACGGTACGTCCGCCCGGTCGCGTCGGCGCGGGTCGATGTGCCCTGCTCCGAGGGTCGGAGGTCCCCGCTCAGCCGCGCTTCATCAGGCGGCCGACGGCGGCCATCATCTCGGTCGCCATCTCGTCGGCCCGGCCCTCGGCGGCGCCCTCGTGCATGCAGTGCCGGGCGTGGCCGTCGAGCAGGCCCAGGCCGACCTTGTCCAGCGCCGCCTGGATGGCCGAGATCTGGGTCAGCACGTCGATGCAGTAGCGGTCGTCCTCGACCATCTTCTCGATGCCACGGACCTGGCCCTCGATTCGGCGGAGCCGGGCGAGGAGTTGGTCCTTGCTGGCGGTGTAGCCCCGGGTCGGGCTGGACGGCGCGGTCATGAAACCGAGGATACCGTACCCCTCGGGGGTATGCTAACGTTCGAGACGTACCCCTAGGGGGTATCAGATCGGAGGGCGAGATGGAGACCACCTACCAGGTGAACGGCATGACCTGCGGGCACTGCGTCAACTCGGTGAGCACCGAGCTGAGCGCGCTACCGGGCGTCACCGACGTCCAGGTCGACCTGGCCGGCGGCCGGGTCACCGTCACCAGTCAGAACCCGCTGGACGCGAACGCGGTCCGCGCGGCGGTCGACGAGGCCGGCTACGACCTCGTCGGTACGTGACGGGTCCGACGGACCCGCAGAAACCGAGGAGACACCATGAACACGGCGACGAAGCTCAGCGGCTTCGCCCTCGGCCTCGTGGCGGTGTTCGGCGCGGCGTACGGGATCGGCAACCTGGCCGATCCCGTCGCCCCGGCCGCCGAGACCCGCCACGACGACAGCGACAGCGACCACGGGGCCGGCGACACCGGCCACGGTGACGAGAGCGGCGCCTCCGCGCACCTGCCCGGCGGGCTGCTCGTCTCCGAACGCGGCTACACGTTCCAGCCCGCCGCCGCCCCGGCCGGGCAGTTCGCCTTCCGGATCACCGGCCCGGACGGCGCTCCGGTCACCCGCTTCGAGGTGGCCCACGACAAGCGCATGCACCTGATCGTCGCCCGCCGGGACCTCTCCGGGTTCCGGCACGTCCACCCGGAGATGACCGGCGACGGCACCTGGCGGGTCGCCTCGCCGCTGCACGGCCCCGGCGTCTGGCGGGCCTTCGCCGACTTCACCCCGGAAGGCGCGGAGCCGCTGACCCTCGGCCTGGACGTCACGGTCCCCGGCGAGCTGGCCGCCCGGCCGCTGCCGACGCCGGTGACCAGCACCACAGTCGACGGCTACACGGTCACGCTGACCGGCACGCCGGAGCCGGGCCGCACCAGCCGGCTCACTCTCTCCGTCAGCCGCGACGGGCAGCCGGTCACCGACCTTCAGCCCTACCTCGGCGCGTACGGGCACCTGGTGGCGCTGCGGCAGGGCGACCTGGCGTACCTGCACGTGCACCCGGAGGGCATGCCCGGCGACGGGCGCACACCGGCCGGTCCGGCGGTCACGTTCGCCGCCGAGGTGCCCTCGGCCGGGGCGTACCGTCTGTACCTGGACTTCCGGCACGGCGACGCGGTGCACACCGCCGAGTTCACCGTCCTGGCCGGCGACCGGACCGCGCCGGTGCCCACCGCGCCGGCATCCACCACCGCACCGACCCCGGACGCCGGACACGGCACCCCGGGGCACGGGCACAGTTGAGCGCCGGAGGTGCCGCGATGACTGCCACGGGAAAGGCGCTGCCCACCGCGCCGAACCTGATCGAACTGGCCATCGGCGGGATGACCTGCGCGTCCTGCGCCGCCCGGATCGAGAAGAAGCTCAACCGGATGGACGGCGTCGAGGCGACCGTGAACTACGCCACCGAGAAGGCCACCGTCCGGTACGCCGACGACATCGCGCCGGCCGACCTGATCGCCACCGTCGAGAAGACCGGTTACACGGCAGTGGTGCCGCCGCCGCCCGAGCAGGCGGAGACGGCCCCGGCCGGGCAGCCGGTGGACGCGCTGCGCACCGCGCGTACCCGGCTCTGGGTCTCCGCCGTGCTCACCCTGCCGGTGATCGTGCTCGCCATGGTTCCGGCCTGGCAGTTCGACTACTGGCAGTGGGCCTCCCTCACCCTTGCCGCCCCGGTGGTGGTCTGGGGTGGGCTGCCGTTCCACCGCGCCGCGCTGGTCAACCTGCGGCACGGTGCGGCCACCATGGACACGCTCGTCTCGCTCGGCACGCTGGCCGCGTTCGGCTGGTCGCTCTGGGCGCTGTTCCTCGGCGACGCCGGCATGCCCGGGATGAAGCACCCGTTCAGCTTCGACATCACCCGCGGCGACGGCGCCGGCAACATCTACCTGGAGGCCGCCGCCGGGGTGACCGTGTTCATCCTGGCCGGGCGGTACTTCGAGGCCCGCTCCAAGCGCACCGCCGGGTCGGCGCTGCGCGCCCTGCTCGAACTCGGCGCCAAGGACGTGGCGGTGCTGCGCGGCGGGCAGGAGACCCGGATCCCGGTCGGCCGGCTCGCGGTCGACGACCGGTTCGTGGTCCGGCCCGGCGAGAAGGTCGCCACCGACGGCGTGGTCGAGGAGGGCACGTCGGCGGTCGACGCCAGCATGCTCACCGGCGAGTCGGTGCCGGTCGAGGTGGGTCCGGGCGACGCCGTGGTCGGCGCGACTGTGAACGCCGGCGGCCGGCTGGTGGTCCGTGCCACCCGGGTCGGCGGCGACACCCAGCTCGCCCAGATGGCGCGGCTGGTGGAGCAGGCGCAGACCGGCAAGGCGGCGGTGCAGCGGCTCGCCGACCGGATCTCCGGTGTCTTCGTGCCGATCGTGATCGCGCTGGCCGCCGCCACGCTCGGATGGTGGCTCGGCACCGGCTCCGGGCCGACCGCCGCGTTCACCGCCGCGGTGGCCGTACTGATCATCGCCTGCCCGTGCGCGCTCGGCCTGGCCACCCCGACCGCGCTGCTCGTCGGCACCGGGCGCGGTGCGCAGCTCGGTGTGCTGATCAAGGGACCGGAGGTGCTGGAGTCCACCCGCCGGGTCGACACCGTGGTGCTGGACAAGACCGGCACCGTCACCACCGGCCGGATGGCGCTGGCCGAGGTGCTGCCCGCCGACGGCGAGGACGCCGCCGAACTGCTCCGGGTGGCCGGCGCGCTGGAAGCCGCCTCCGAGCACCCGATCGCGCGGGCCGTCGCCGAAGCCGCGGCCGAGGCCGGGGCGCTGCCTCCGGTCGGTGAGTTCGCCAACGCCGAGGGGTTGGGCGTGACCGGCACCGTCGACGGCCGGACCGTGGTGGTCGGCCGGGCCCGGCTGCTGCGAGAGCGGGGTCTCTTCGTACCCGAGGAGGTCGCGCGGGCCGCGACCGGCGCGGAGGCGGCGGGCCGGACGGCGATCCTGGCCGGCTGGGACGGGCGGGCCCGGGGCGTGCTCGCGGTGGCCGACGCGGTGAAACCGACCAGTCGGGCGGCGGTCGCCCGGCTGCGTGAGCTGGGCCTGAAGCCGGTGCTGCTCACCGGTGACAACACCACTGTGGCGAAGGCGGTGGCGGCCGAGGTCGGCATCGACGAGGTGATCGCGGAAGTGCTGCCCGCCGAGAAGGTCGCGGTGATCGAGCGGCTCCAGGGCGAGGGCCGGGTGGTCGCCATGGTCGGCGACGGGGTGAACGACGCCGCCGCGCTGGCCCGGGCCGACCTCGGGCTGGCCATGGGCACCGGCACAGACGCGGCCATCGAGGCCGCCGACCTGACGCTGGTCCGGGGCGACCTGATGGTCGCGGCGGACGCCATCCGGCTCTCCCGGCGGACGCTGGCGATCATCAAGGGCAACCTGTTCTGGGCGTTCGCCTACAACGTCGCGGCGCTGCCGCTGGCGGCGGCCGGGCTGCTCAACCCGATGCTCGCCGGGGCGGCGATGGCGTTCTCGTCGGTCTTCGTGGTGGGCAACAGCCTCCGGCTGCGGCGCTTTCGCCCGATCGGGTGAGGGGATTGAGCGGACGGCCTCCGGGGTAACCAGTTGTCGACAGGCAACCGCATCAGTGGAGGTCATCATGGGTCTGGACGACAAGATCGACAACACGTCGCAGGACACCGCTGGCAAGGTCAAGGAGGGCATCGGCCGGGCGACCGACAACGAGCGCCTCGAGGCCGAGGGCCGCAACGACCAGGCCGGCGCCAAGCTCAAGCAGGCCGGCGAGAAGATCAAGGATGCCTTCAAGAGCTGACGTACGCGCAGTGCACGTCGCCGGGCCGGCCCTTCGGGCCGGCCCGGCGTGCTGTCCAGGCGCGGATCAGCGCGGCCGCTCACCGGCCAGGCGGGCGGCGCGTACCTCCAGGTAACGCCGCTCCGGCAGGCTCGTGGTGGCCCGCGCGGCGGCCAGGTACGCGGCCCGCGCCTCCGCACGGTCGCCGGCCATGTCGAGCAGGTGCGCACGGACGGCGGCGAGCCGGTGATGGCCCGCGGTCCGGCCGTCGGCGTCGAGTGTGGCCAGCAGCGCCAGCCCGGCACGCGGGCCGTCCACCATGGCCACCGCGACTGCCTGGTTGAGCGTGACCATCGGGTTCGGCGCGACCCGCTCCAGCACCCGGTAGAGCGCGACGATCTGCCGCCAGTCGGTGTCCTCGGCGGTGGGCGCCTCCGCGTGCACCGCGGCGATCGCCGCCTGCACCTGGTACGGGCCAGGCGCCGACCAGGTGAGCGCCTCGGTCACCAGCGCCACCCCCTCGGCGGCGGCGTCCCGGTCCCACCGGCTGCGGTCCTGCTCGGCCAGCGGCACCAGCTCGCCGTCCGGCCCGGTACGGGCGGCCCGGTGCGCGTCGGTGAGCAGCATCAGCGCCAGCAACCCGGCCACCTCGCCGTCGTCCGGGAGCAGCCGGCGCAGCTCCCGGGTCAGCCGGATGGCCTCCCCGGTCAGCTCGACCCGGTGCAGCGCCTCGCCGCTGGACGCGGTGTGGCCCTCGTTGAAGATCAGGTAGAGCACGCGCAGCACCGCGCCCAGCCGCTCGTCCCGGTCGGCCGGGGACGGCAGCGTGAAACGCGCGCCGGCCGCCTCGATCCGCTGTTTCGCCCTGCGGATCCGCTGGCTCATCGTCGCCTCCGGCACCAGGTACGCGCGGGCGATCTCAGCCGTGCTCAGCCCACCAACGGCGCGCAGCGTGAGCGCCACCTGCCCGCTCACCGGCAACGCCGGATGGCAGCAGAGGAACAGCAGCCGCAACGTGTCGTCGGCGCTGGGCGGCTCCTCGTCGGCGGGCGGGGCGACCGCCGCGTACGCGGGCTGCCGGACCGCCACCGCCACCTCGCGTTCCCGGCGGGCGTGCTCGCTTCGCCACTCGTCGGTGAGCCGGCGCGTGGCGACGGTGACCAGCCAGGAGCGGGGATGGTCCGGCAGGCCCTGCTCCGGCCACTGCACGGCGGCGGCGAGCAGCGCCTCCTGGACGGCGTCCTCGCAGGCGTAGAACTGGCCGTGCCGGCGGACGAGCACGCCGAGGACCTGCGGTGCGAGTTCGCGCAGCAGGTCCTCGACCGCCCGGGAGGTCACATCTCCGTCCCGGCCTGCTCCATCACCGCGCGCACCTCCAGCACGCCGAAACCGTGCCGTACGTCCGGCCAGCGCGCGGCGATCTCGGCGGCCCGCTCCGGGGTCTCGCAGTCGACAGTCAGGTAGCCGGCGAACTGCTCCTTGCTCTCCATGAACGGCCCGTCGGTGATCTCGACGCCGCCGGCGGCCGGGCGTGCCGTGCGGGTCTGCGAGGGGTGGGCCAGCGCCTCGCCGCCGACCAGCTCGCCGGACTCGGTCAGCTCTTTCATGATCTCGTCGACCTCGCCGAAGATCGCGTTGCGTTCCGCCTCGGACAGCTCCTCCACGAAGCCGGGCCGGTTCCAGATCAGCAGCATGTACTTCACGGTGCACTCCTCGGGTGCGGGCCACCGGCGGTGGCGCCTCGCAGACGGGTCGGAGCCGGTCCGCCCGATCCGACATCATCCCCCGGGAAGTTCAGCGACCCCCGCGAAGCGGACGGCGCGCCGGGCGGCCCGGGTCGAGCGAGGCCCGGTCGGCCGCGCTGGTGCCGGAGACCCAGCCCTGCTCGTCACGCACCTGGAGCCGGTGCCGGGTGGTGCCCGGGAAGAGCTGGTCGACGTGTTCCCGGACGGCGTCGGAGCGGGCCGCGAGCACCGGCAGCAGCCGGTCGTCGTCGAGTTCCTCGGCCGCCGCCGTGCTCGCCTCCCGCAGCCGGTCGCCGATGCGCAGCGAGAACGCGTTGAGGAACGACTCGTCGTAGCCCTTGGTGCGCCGCCCGCCGGCCCGGCCACGCTCACCCCGGCCGCGCAGCATCGCGGCGGTGGCCTGCACGAGCAGCGAGGTGTGCAACAGCTCGACCGCCGCCAGGTCGGCCGGGAAGCCGAGCACCGTGGCGAAGCCCAGGTCGTCGGACCAGACCGACTCGCACCGGTTCGCCGCCGCCACCTCCTGGATCAGCAGCGCCTTCGCCGCCGCGTACGGGGCGTCGACGCCGATCCGCACGCCGCCCGGGCCGCCGGAGCGCTCGGCCCCGGCGTCGAGCAGCGCCGCGTCGATGCTGTGCCGGGCCATCAGCTCCTGCGCCTTCGCGGTGAACGCCTCCGCCTCGGCCGGGTAGCCGGTCGACTCGGCCTTGGCCAGCAGCGCGCGTACCCGGTCGAGCATCCGGGAACCGCTCGGCGTCGCGGCGGCAAGTGCGGTGCCCGCCGAGCCGGGCGGCGGGCGGAGCGCCGCGATCGGCGGCAGCCCCGTCACCAGGACGACCGCGTCGACCGCGTCCCGAAGCGCGGTGATCCGGTCGCCGTCGGCCCGCCGGTCCAGCCAGCCCGTGTCGTCGTCCCAGCAGGCGCCGGTCTCGGTGAGCTGTTCGTCGAACCAGGCCGGGACCGGCGCGGGCAGGGTGCGTCGCTGCGCGGCCATCGCGTCGCGCAGCAGGCGGGCGCCGCGCGGGGTGAGCCGCCGGTTGGCGAGCCGGTCGAGGTCGGCGGGCTGCCAGCCACGCGGCCAGAGCCGGCCCACGTCCCGGGTCAGCCGGGCGAGCAGCGCCGCGTCCACCGCCGCGCCGTCGGCCACGACGAGCCCGTCGAGGGCTCGCTCGGCAGCGCGTACGTCGGTGCCGCGCGCGGTCGCGACGGCGGCGTCGAGCAGTCGCTCGGCTGGTGACACGGGTGGCTCTCCCTGGACTCCGACAGGCGGCAGGTCGTCCACCCCGGCACCGACGGTACCCGGCCGCCCGTTCAACCGTCCGGGCCCGGCGTCCGTACTTCTGTCCGGAGCGGGGCGGCGCGACGGACGGAGATCGACGTGGGCGGGCACGAGCGGGGGCTGCACCGGCGACGGCGGAGGTCGCGATCAGGGCGGTTCCTGGCGGTGGTCCTGGTCGGTGCCGCGCTCGCCGCCGGCGGGTACGCCGCGCGGCATCCGGACCTGCTGGACCGCATCGAGGTGCGCCGGACCGTGCCGGCGGCGGCACCGAGCGCGCCCGCACCGGACGCCCGCCCCACGCCGACGGCCGCGCGGACACCGGTCCCGGCGGCCGGCCGGGTGGCCCCCGGCATCGGCTACCCGGCCCGGGGCGCCGGTACGTTCCGGACCGCCGACACGGCCGGCGCGGTCGCCGGTAGCTCCGGCGAGCTGCTGCGCTACCAGGTCGCGGTCGAGGACGGCATCCGCAACGTGGACGTGGAACGCTTCGCCCGGGACGTGGCCGCCACCCTCGCCGACCGGCGCGGCTGGACCGGCGACGGCCGGTGGCGGCTGCAACGGGTGGGCCGCGACGACAGGGCCGACTTCACGGTGCTGCTCACCACGCCGGTGACGCGGGGGCGGCTGTGCGACGACCCGAGCGACCGCTACACGTCCTGCCGCAACGGCGACCGAGTCGTGATCAACGTGGCCCGCTGGGTGTACGGGGTGCCGCACGTCAGTGACCTCTCCCGCTACCGGCAGTACCTGCTCAACCACGAGGTCGGTCACCGGCTGGGCCGCGGCCACGAGCGCTGCCCCCGAGCCGGCGGCCCGGCGCCGGTGATGGTGCAGCAGACGCTCGGCCTGCACGGCTGCACGCCGAACCCGTGGCCGATCGTGGGCGGCGAACCGCTCGCCGGGCCACCCGGCCAGTACGACGACCCGGTCCCGGCCGGGGACCGCTGAGCCGGACCGGTTGGCCGGGTCGCCCGGCCGGGCCGTCAGCGGGAGAACGAGGCCCAGATGTTCTTGGTCTTGTCGGTGGCGTACCAGCCGACGTCGAGCGAGACCGACTGGGCCAGGAACAGACCCCGCCCACCCGAGTCCGTCGGACTGATGTCGGTCAGCTCCGGCACCGAGCTCACGTCGTGGTCGGCCACGTCGAGCAGGAACTGGTCGTCGGTGGCGAGCAGCGTGATGAGGGTGGGCGGGCGGCCGTGCCGCAGCGCGTTGCTCGCCAGTTCGGTGGCAACCAGCACGACCAGGTGCGGCACCTCGTCGAGGTCCTCACCCTGCACCAGGCCGTGCCGGTTCAGCGCCTCGCGCAGCCACGCGCGCAGGCCGCGCAGATCCTCGGGACTGTCCAGCACCCACCGCTCCAGCTCCGAGGCCTGTGGCGGCGGCGGCGAGGTGCGCAACTGTCCCATGATCTGGCTTTACCCTGCGTAGCCGTTCGTTAAGCAGTCACCGTCGCAACAGCGCGAACACTCCCCACCCCATGTACTCGCGCTGGAAACGGACGTACCGCGGCGGGTCCTCGGTCAGTTCCCGGCGCAGCTCCGGGGCCAGTTCGTCGTCCGGGTTGGCGTCGAGCCAGCGGCGCAGGTTCAGCCAGTGCGCGGCGGCGTACCGGTCCCAGCTGTCCTGGTCGGCGAGGACCATCTCGACCAGGTCCCAGCCGCAGTCGCCGAACGACTCGACCAGGCCGGGCAGGTCCTTGAACTCGTCGCGGGACTGGGCGTGCGAGCCGGTGACCGCCTCGTCGTCCGGCGGGTCACGCCGCCAGTAGGGCTCGCCGACGAGCGCCATGCCGCCCGGCCGCAACGCCCGGCCGAGCAGTTCCAGCGTGCCGGGGACCCCGCCGCCGATCCAGGTCGCGCCGACGCAGGCGGCCACGTCGACCGGCCGCTGCGGGGTGTACGCCGCGGCGTCGCCGTGCACGAACCGTACCCGGTCGATCACGCTCAGTTCGGCGGCGCGTTCCCGGGCGGCGGCGGTGAAGGCGCTGCTGATGTCGACCCCGGTGCCGGTGATCCCGTGGTCCCGGGCCCAGGTGCAGAGCAGCTCACCCTTGCCGCTGCACAGGTCGAGCACCTCGTCACCGGGGCGCAGCCCGATCGCCCGGCCCAGCGCGGCCAGCTTGGCCTCGTCGAACGGGTTGAGGATCCGCAGGTCGCCCTCGCGGATGGTGAAGCTGCGCGGCAGGTCCGGTGAGGTCATTCGGGGAGCGTGCCGCCGTACGGTCGACGGTGGCAACCGATTTGCGCCTGTGCTGCTCCGGGTCTCCTGCGGTACGGTCACGGCATGGTGGTCGAGGAACACTGGTGGAACGGCGTCAACAACCCGCGCGGACGGCGTGACGTCTACATCTGCACCGACGGAAGCCAGTGGCAGGTCCAGGCGCAGATCGGCGGGGCGTCCGGCCGATCCAAGATCCAGCAATGCCCGAGCCGTGGCTCGGCGAGCATCCTCGCCGGGGCGTGGCGTGCGAGTGGCTCCGGCTGGCGGGCGATGCCGCGCTGACCGCACGCTCAGTCACGAGGGCCGTGCACAGCGCGTTGCACAAGTGACTCGGCGACCTCGCGCAGCTTGCGGTTGGAGTCCTGCGACACCCGGGCCAGGATGGCGAACGCCTCGTCGGCCGAGCAGCGCCGCTGGCCCATGATGATGCCCTTGGCCTGCTCGATCACGGCCCGGCTCTGCATGGCCTCCTGCATCTGCTGAGCCAGCGTCGCGGTGCTCTCGTAGAGGTGGACGTTCGCCAGCGCGATGGCGGCGTATCCGGCCAGCGTCTGCGCCAGCTCGACGTGCTGGTCGAGCACGCCGGTCGCCGCCCCGTAGATGTTGAGCGCGCCGACCATCGCCTCCTGGATGGGCAGGCCGATCGACAGCGAACTGGCCGCGCCCGCCTCGTGCGCCCGCGCCGCCCACTCCGGCCAGCGGCTCTCCGCCGGCATGTCCGACACCAGCATGGCCGTGCCCGTGGTGGCGGCGTCCAGGCACGGGCCGCGGCCGTGCGCGTACTGCCACTCGTCGAGGGTCAGCGCCAGCTCGCCGGTGTACGCGGCGGTGTACGCCCGGGTGCCCTGGACCAGGGTCACCGACACCTCGGCGGTGCCGGGGAGGGTGTCCTTTGCGACCTGCGCGATGGTCGACAGCACCACGTCCAGGTCGACCTCGTCGTACTTGATCCGAGCGAGTCTGATCAAGGCGGCGGCGAGGTCGGGGTGGGCGTGCGGCATGAGCTGTGACGTCCTCGGGGAAGCGGCGCCGTCGACCCGGAGGGGGCGGACGGCTGGTGGCGGGGTCGGCCCGTGGTGACGGACCAGCGTCCCGATCCGGACGGATCGGGACCGGCGCGCCGCTTCTTGACGCTCATCGGTGACGCCCCGGCCGGGACGTCACCTACCGGCACAACTCTACGACCCGGTGCCGGTGGGGGCGACAGGACGTGCCGACCGGCCGTGGGCGGCGGGCAGCGCGGGCCGATCGACGACCTCGAACGCGGCAAGCGTGCCGGTGATGTCGAGGACGCGTCGGACCACAGGCGAGAGCCGGCGCAGGACCAGGCGGCGACCGTGCTCGGCCAGCAGCCGCCGGGCGCCGACGAGCGCGTTCGTGCCGTGCGCGCCGAAGAAGCTGACCGCCGACAGATCCACCACCACCAGCGGGGCGCGTGCGGCGACGGCGGTCTCCACCAGTTCGCTCAGCAGGTGCGCGTTGCTGAGGTCCACCTCGCCGGCCACCGAAATCCGGGTCGCATCCTCCAGGGCCTCACAGCTCAGCCACATGATCGGCTCGTCCGGCCGGAACGACCTGGACGCCGTCGGAACATGGTGACAGCCGAAAACCGGCAGATCGGTCGACATGACACCTCCCACCGCGTGGTAAGCGGACGCTCCGGCGGAAACGCCGGGAGCAGGAGGGCACATGGCTTGACCCGGCCCCAAAGATACGCCGATGGGGTGAAGATCGCTGAGCGGACCGCTTGCGGAACCGCCCGCGCTGGGTACGTTTGCCGGAACGACATGTGCCGATGACCTCGACCCGGACAGGACGTGCGCATGGAAGCCCCGCGGATGGACGCCGGCGAAGCGCTCGCCGAACTGAGCCGGATCCGGCTCGACGAGGTCGCGCTCGACGACGTCCTGGCGCGCGTCGCCGGGCTGGCGAACAGGGCCGTCCCGGGCAGCGCGCACGTGTCCGTCTCCCTGACACAGGCCGGCGCGAACCGGGCCATCGCCCACACCAGCGACCTGGCCCGCAGGCTGGACGAGTGGCAGTACGAGCACGACGACGGCCCCTGCCTCGACGCCTCGGTCAGCGCGACGAGCGTGTCGCTGCCCGACCTGTCCGACGAGCCGCGCTGGCCGGGCTGGGCGGCCGAGGCCCGGACGGCGGGCGTGGGTAGTTCGTTGTCGATCGCGTTGCCGATCCAGGAGGCGGTGACCGGGGCGCTGAACCTCTACGGCAGCTCGGCCCACGCCTTCGACAAGTCGTCGATCGACCTGGCGGAGGAGTTCGCCGCGTACGCGGCCGTCGCGCTCGCCAACGCGCACCTCTACGACAGCACCTCGACCCTGGCCCAGCAGATGCGTGAGGCGATGCGCAGCCGAGCCGTGATCGAGCAGGCCAAGGGCATCATCATGGGCCAGCGGCGCTGCTCGGCCGACGAGGCGTTCACCCTGCTCGCCAAGCTTTCCCAGGACTCCAACCGCAAACTGCGCGACGTCGCCGAGGCGCTCGTCGCCCGCGCCGCCGAGCGCTGAGGTCCGCGCCCCTGTCCGGTGGGCGTGAAACCGCCGTGAAACCGCGCTGATCCCCGCCACCGTCACGGTTACGGCATGACGACGACAACCTCACCGATGGTCGAGGCGACCGGGCTGCGCAAGGCGTACCGGAAGCAGGTCGTGCTCGACGGCATCGACCTGCGCGTACCCGAGGCCACGGTCTTCGCCCTGCTCGGCCCGAACGGCGCCGGCAAGACCACCACAGTGCAGATCCTCTCCACGCTGATCCGACCGGACGGCGGAACCGTGCGCGTCGCCGGCCACGACCTGGCCGCCGAGCCGGACCGGATACGCGCCGCGATCGGCGTGACCGGCCAGTTCTCCGCCGTGGACCCGCTTCTCACCGGCGCGGAGAACCTGCGGCTGATGACCGACCTGCGGCATCTGGGCCGGGTCGAGGGACGGCGGGTGGTGGACGACCTGCTGGCCCGCTTCGACCTGACCGATGCGGCGGACAAGCCGGTGGCCGCGTACTCGGGCGGGATGAAACGGCGGCTCGACCTGGCGATGACGCTCGTCGGCCGCCCCCGGCTGATCTTCCTGGACGAGCCGACCACCGGCCTGGACCCGCGCAGCCGGCGGGCCATGTGGCAGATCGTCCGTGAGCTGGTGACCGGGGGAGTCACCATCTTCCTCACCACGCAGTACCTGGAGGAGGCCGACCAGCTCGCCGACCGGGTCGCGCTGCTCGACGGCGGTCACCTGGTCGCCGAGGGCAGCCCGGCCGAGCTGAAACGGCGCGTTCCCGGCGGCCACGTACGCCTGCACTTCACCGAGCCGGCGCAACTCGCGGCGGCGGCCGGGCTGTTCCCGGCGGCCACCCGGCACGACGACGACCTGACCCTGCGGGTGCCCGGCGACGGCGGCGTCAGCGCAGTGAAGGACCTGCTCGGCCGGCTCGACGCCGCCGGGGTCGCGGTCGAGTCGATGAGCCTGCACACCCCCGACCTGGACGACGTCTTCCTGGCCCTCACCGGCCACCGCACTGAGGAGAAGGTGAACCCATGAGCACGCTCGCCCACACCGTCGGCGACTCGGCGACGATGCTGCGCCGCAACCTCAAGCACGCGATCCGCTACCCGTCGCTGACGGCAGTGGTGATCGCCCTGCCGGTGATCTTCCTGCTGCTGTTCGTCTACGTCTTCGGCGGCACGCTCGGCGACGGCCTGGGCGGTGTCGCCGGTGGCCGGTCCGCGTACGTCGACTACGTGACCCCCGGCATCCTCCTGCTCGCCATGACCGGCGCCGCGCAGGGCACCGCGATCTCGGTGGCCATGGACATGACCGAGGGCATCGTGGCCCGGTTCCGCACCATGTCCATCGCCCGCGCGGCGGTGCTCACCGGGCACGTGGTGGGCGCGGTGACGCAGACGCTGCTCGGGCTCGTGGTGGTCGTCGGGGTGGCCCTGCTCGTCGGTTTCCGGCCGGATGCCGGGCCGGCGCAGTGGCTCGCCGCGGCCGGGCTGCTCACACTCACCGCGTTCGCCATCACCTGGCTGTCGGTCGCGCTGGGCATGGTGCCCAAGAGCGTGGAGAGCGCCAGCAACCTGCCCATGCCGCTGATGCTGCTGCCGTTCCTGGGCAGCGGTTTCGTGCCGACCGACTCGATGCCCGGGTGGCTCGCCTGGTTCGCCGAGCACCAGCCGTTCACCCCGATCATGGAGACGCTGCGCGGGCTCCTCCTGGCCGGTCCGGTCGACGGCGGCGACGCGCTCGCCGCGGTGGCCTGGTGCGCGGGGGTCAGCCTGCTCGGCTACCTGTGGGCGCGCCGCCTGTACGACCGTGATCCGTCCCGCTGAGTTCAGCCACGGCGGCGAGCCGCAGCTCGTCGTGATCCAGTGCGGCGTACGACGCGCGGGCCGCGTCGTACGCCGCAGGGTCGGCGTCCCGCGCCGCCTGCCGGGCCGCCGCCGAGGACATGGTGGGCTGGAAGTTGCGCTGGTAGCCGAAGCGCTCGGCGAGCGCTACCAGCCGGGCGCCCGCCGCGCCGGCGGCCCGGTCCCCGGTACGGCCGGCCCGGTCCAGTTCGACCAGGGCGAGGGCGAGCAGCAGCGACCCGTGGACGGGTAGTTGCACGAGGAAGCCGGGCGCGTCGGCGATCGGATCGGCGAGCAGCGTGGCTGCCTTTCGGCGCAGCGCGTCGGCGAGCCCGGGCACCAGGTGCAGCCGGCCGTGCCGGGCGTGTGCCGCCAGGGCGGCGGCCCGGATCTCCAGGTGCCACGGCGCGTCGCCGGGCGGCCCGGACCAGACGAGCGGGTCCGACGGCGTCCGCAGCCGGTCGAGCGCCTCCCGCCAGCCGGACAACCCGGCCTCGACGTCGCCCCGGCCGAGCGCGAACTCGGCCCGGATGCCGCGCTCGTACGCCCGCATCCCGTACTGGTCGTCCTCGACCGGAGGCGCGTCGTACCGGCCGTCGCAGGCGTCGGTTGTGGCCAGCCGCAACCAGCGTTCCGCCTCGTCGACCTCGCCGAGCCCGAGGTTCACCAGGACCAGGCTCCACCGGATCTGGAGCCGGTCCCACCACGGGCCGGAGTCGGCGAGCAGGTCCAGCGCGGTGGTGAGGTGGTCCCGGGCCTCCGCCGAGCGTTCGGTCTGCATGCACAACTCGCCGATCCGCGAGTGGACGAGCACCCGCAGCCACGGGATCGGCCGGTGGGCCAGCGCGTCCAGCATCCGCCGCGCCGCGTCCAGCGCGTCGTCCGGCCGCCCGGCCTGCTCCAGCAGATAACTGGCCAGGCCGTTCGCCATCGCGGCGACCAGCGGCTGCGGATGCGCGCGCAGCGCGGCGAGCGTGGGCGGGTCGGCCACGATCTCGGGGATCGCGCCCAGGACCGTCGCCATCGCGCCGACCAGGTCGTCCGGCGAGGGCGGCGGCAGCCTCCGCAGCACCACGAGCGAGCGGGTCGCCCGCCGCCCGGCGATCATCAGGGTGTGCGCCACGCCGAGCACGGCGACGGTACGGGCCGGCGCCACGAACTCCGGCGCCGGCCGGTAGTGGGACAACAGGAAGTCGGTGTCGGCCACCAGCGCGAGCATCCGGGTGTAGCTGGTGTCGAGCGTCCACAACGCGGCGAGCGCGGCGGCGACGCCGACCACTGTGGGCGCGTCCGACCGGGCCGAGGCCAGTCGCAGCGCGGCGACGAGATTGTCCTGTTCGGACCGGACCGCCGCCAGGGCGGTGAACGGCTCGGGGCCGAGCAGCGTCTCGTGCTGCCCGAGGCCGAACTCGCAGGCCCAGGCGAGGAACGCCGCCACGACACGGTCCGTCTCGCCGGCCTCGGACCGGCGGGCCGCGCCGAACTCCCGCACCGTCTCCAGCATCCGGAACCGGATCGCCTCCGGGGTCTCCTCCACGCGCAGCAGCGACTGGTCGACCAGATGTTCGAGCACCGGCAGCGCGTCGTCGCCCAGCACCCGGTCGGCCGCCGCCGTGGTGAAGCCGTCGGGGAACACCGACAGCGCCCGCAGCGCCGCCCGGCCTTCCGGCCGCAGCAGGTTCCAGCTCCAGTCGACCACCGCGTGCAGCGTGTGGTGGCGCGGTGGGGCGTCCCGTGGGCCGTCGCGCAGCAGGCCGAACCGGTCGTCGAGCCGCCGGGCCAGCTCCGGCACGCTCATCGCCCGGACCCGTGCGGCGGCCAGCTCGATCGCCAGCGGCATCCCGTCCAGGTGCCGGCACACCTCGGCCACCTGGTCGGCCGGGAGCACCACGCCCGGCCGGGCGGCGCGGGCGCGCTGCGTGAACAGCTCCACAGCGGTGTCCGGCGGCAGCTCGGGCAATGCGTGCACCGCCTCCGAGGTCAACCCCAGCGGGGTGCGGCTGGTGGTCAGCACCCGCAGCTCCCGTGTCGTCGCCACCAGCGCCGCCACCAGCTCGGCGACGCCCCGGACCACCTGTTCGCAGTTGTCCAGCACCAGCAGCACCGGCCCGGCGCCGAGCGCCGCCACGATCGCGGCGGCCGGATCGGCGGGCACCGGCAGCGCGCCGACCGGGCCGGCCACCGGCTCGCCGACCCCCAGCGCCGCCGCGACCGCGTCCGGCACGTCGGCGTCGTCACCGACCGCGCCGAGCGCGACAAGGCGTATGCTCCGCTGCGGCGCGCGCCGGGCCACCGCGTACGCGAGCCGGGTCTTGCCCAGCCCGCCGGGACCGACGATCGAGACCACCCGGGAGCCGGTCAGCAGGGACTCCACGGCGCCCAGGTCGTCGTCGCGGCCGAGCAGCGGGTTCGGCTCGTACGGGATGCCGGGCCGGGCCACCCGGCCCTCCCCGTCGAGCAGTTCCCGGTGCAGCTCGCGCAGCGCCGGCCCGGGGTCGGCGCCCAGCTCGTCGCGGAGCGAGCGGCGGTAGTCGTCGTACCGGGTCAGCGCCGCCGACCGGCTGGTCACCGCCGCTTCGCAGCGGAGCAGCTCGGCCAGCAGCTCCTCGTCGTGGCGGCTCCCGGCGGCCAGCGCGGCGAGCCCGGGCAGCGCCTCCGCCGGCCGGCCGAGCCGGGACAACGCGATCGCCCGGGCCCGGGACAGCGCGCGGTACGTGGCCGCCCGGTCCGCGCGCAACGCGGTGAGCGGATCGCCCTGGCCCGGCTCGTCGCCCGGCGGACCGGCCCAGTACGCCAGCCCCGCCTCGGCCTCGGCCAGCGCGTCCGCGTGCTCACCGGCCCGGGCCCGCCGCGCCGCCGCCTCCGCGTGCCGCAGCACCGCCGCCGCGTCCACCTGTGCGTCGGTGAGCGCCAGCCGGTAGCCGGTGGCGGTCCGCACGATCAGGTCGGCGCCCAGCTCGGCGCGGGCCCGGGACACCAGGATCTGCAACGCCTTCACCGGGTGCCGGGGCGGTTCGTCCGGCCAGAGCGCCTCGACCAGCGCGCCGGCGCCGCAGCCCGCCCCGAGCCGCCCGGCGAGCAGCGCCAGCAGCCCGCGCAGCCGGGCCCCACCGACCGGCACACCCCGGCAGACCACGTCCGACAGCAGGGTCAGTTCGGTGGCCACCGGGCCAGCGTAGGCGGCGGACCGGCCCGTCACGGCCCCCGCGCGGACGAGCCGGCGTCCGAAGAGCGACGGTGCGTCGCGTGACCCCGGTCATCGGCCACGGAGGCGGCGTGAAAAGCGCGTCAAGAAACCGTGGCCGCGCGTGATGGTCGCGTCAAAGCCCCTGTCCGTCCGGCGGATACGGCGTTGTGATTGCCCGGCGCGGCCGGGAGGCGGTCGCGAGGACATCTTCCGCTAGGAGAGATCAGCCGTGTCTGACGTGCTGTTCGTGTTGCTGACGGTGGGGCTGTTCGCGGCGCTCGCCCTCGTGGTGAGGGGTGTGGAGAAGCTGTGAGCGCCGTCAACGCCGTCGGCTTGGTGCTGGCGATCGGTCTGGGCGTGTTCCTGGTCGTCGCCCTGCTGTTCCCGGAGCGCTTCTGATGAGCATGACCACAGCCGGCGTGCTCTTCGTCCTGTCGCTGGTGGCGGCGCTGGTCGCCGTGCACCGGCCGTTCGGCGACCACATGTACCGCGTGGTCGCCGGCACCCGGTCGTCCCGGGTCGAGCGGGGGATCTACCGCCTGGTCGGGGTCGACCCGGCCGCCGAGCAGACCTGGGGCGTGTACGCCCGCTCGGTGCTGGCCTTCTCGGCCGTCTCCCTGCTGTTCCTGTACGCGTTCCAGCGCCTGCAGAACCACCTGTGGCTCTCGCTGGGATTCGACCCGGTGGTGCCGCACGGCGCCTGGAACACCGCCGTGTCGTTCGTGACCAACACGAACTGGCAGTGGTACTCGGGTGAGTCGACGATGGGCCATCTGGTGCAGATGGCCGGCCTGGCGGTGCAGAACTTCGTCTCGGCCGCCGTCGGCATCGCCGTGGCGGTGGCGCTCGTCCGGGGCTTCGCCCGCAGCCGTACCGGCGAGTTGGGCAACTTCTGGGTCGACCTGACCCGGGTCACCCTGCGGATCCTGCTGCCGATCGCGGTGCTCGGCGCGCTCGCGCTGATGCTCGGCGGGGTGGTGCAGAACCTGTCCGGCGGCACCGACGTGACCACGCTGACCGGCGGCGCCCAGACCGTCACCGGCGGGCCGGTGGCGAGCCAGGAGGTCATCAAGGAGCTGGGCACCAACGGCGGCGGCTTCTACAACGCCAACAGCGCCCACCCGTTCGAGAACCCGACCGCGTGGACGAACTGGCTGGAGATCTTCCTGATCCTGGTGATCCCGTTCAGTCTGCCCCGGGTCTTCGGCCGGATGGTGGGGCAGAAGCGGCAGGGCTACGCGATCGTCGCCGTCATGGCGATCCTGGCGCTCGCCGGCATCGCCCTCACCAACGTCTTCGAGCTGACCGGCGACGGCACGGTGCCGCAGGCGGTCGGCGCGGCGCTGGAAGGCAAGGAGGTGCGCTTCGACGTGTCGAACTCCGCCACGTTCGCGGCGGCCACCACGCTCACCTCGACCGGCGCGGTGAACTCGTTCCACGACTCGTACACCGCGCTGGGCGGGATGATGACGCTCGGCAACATGATGCTCGGCGAGGTCGCACCCGGCGGCGTCGGCGCCGGCCTGTACGGGCTGCTGATCCTCGCGGTGATCACGGTGTTCGTGGCCGGCCTGATGGTCGGGCGCACCCCGGAGTACCTGGGCAAGAAGATCGGCTCGCGCGAGATCAAGCTCGCCTCGATGTACTTCCTGGTCACCCCGGCGCTGGTGCTCACCGGCACCGCCGCCGCGTTCGCCACCGGCAACGCCTCGACAGCGCTCAACGCCGGGCCGCACGGACTGTCCGAAGTGCTCTACGCGTTCACCTCGGCCAGCAACAACAACGGCTCCGCGTTCGCCGGCCTCACCGTGAACACGCCGTGGTGGAACACCGCGCTCGGGCTCTGCATGCTGCTCGGCCGGTTCCTGCCGGTCATCTTCGTGCTCGCGCTGGCCGGCTCGCTGGCCCGCCAGCAACCCACACCCGCCTCCGAGGGCACCCTGCCGACCCACCGGCCGCTGTTCGTCGGCATGGTCGTCGGCGTCACAGTGGTCCTCGTCGCGCTCACCTTCCTTCCCGCACTCGCGCTCGGCCCGCTGGCCGAAGGGCTGTGACCACCATGAGAGACAAGGACATGACCGCACCTCTCCAGACCGCCGACGCGCCGGTCCCCGGCACGCCGGGCCGCCGCGACGACCGGGTCGGCGGCGGACTGCTCGACCCGAAGCAGTTGCTCGCCTCGCTGCCGGACGCGCTGCGCAAGCTCGACCCGCGCACGCTGTGGCGCAACCCGGTGATGCTGATCGTGGAGATCGGCGCGCTGTTCACCACAGTGCTCGCGGTGGCCGACCCGTCGGTCTTCGCGATCGCGATCACCGTCTGGCTCTGGCTCACCGTGATCTTCGCGAACCTGGCCGAGGCGGTCGCCGAGGGGCGCGGCAAGGCGCAGGCCGACACGCTGCGCCGGGCCAAGCAGGACAGCGTCGCCACCCGCCTGGTCGGCTGGACGCCCGGTGCCGCCGCGAACGGGTACCGGGACGAGGCGGTGCCCGCGCCGCAACTGCGGCAGGGCGACGTCGTCCTGGTCGAGGCGGGGCAGGTCATCCCGGGCGACGGCGACGTGGTCGAGGGCATCGCCAGCGTCGACGAGTCGGCGATCACCGGCGAGTCCGCCCCGGTGATCCGGGAGTCCGGCGGCGATCGCAGCGCGGTCACCGGCGGGACCCGGGTCCTCTCCGACCGGATCGTCGTCCGGATCACGCAGAAGCCCGGCGAGAGCTTCATCGACCGGATGATCGCGTTGGTCGAGGGCGCCAACCGGCAGAAGACGCCGAACGAGATCGCGCTGAACATCCTGCTGGCCGCGCTGACGATCATCTTCCTGCTCGCCGTCGTCACGCTCCAGCCCATGGCGATCTTCGCGAAGGGCTACCAGGCCGCCGCGTCCGACACCGCGGCGATCACCGACTCCGGCGTCACCGGCGTCGTCCTGGTGTCGCTGCTGGTCTGCCTCATCCCGACCACCATCGGTGCGCTGCTGTCCGCGATCGGCATCGCCGGCATGGACCGGCTCGTGCAGCGCAACGTGCTGGCGATGAGCGGCCGGGCGGTCGAGGCGGCGGGCGACGTCAACACGCTGCTGCTGGACAAGACCGGCACGATCACGCTCGGCAACCGGCAGGCCGCCGAGTTCCTGCCGGTGACCGGCGTGGACGCCGCCACGCTCGCCGACGCGGCGCAACTGTCCAGCCTCGCCGACGAGACACCAGAGGGCCGGTCGGTGGTGGTGCTCGCCAAGAACGAGTACGGGCTGCGCGAGCGCGAGCCCGGCCTCATCCCGCACGCCACGTTCGTGCCGTTCACCGCGCAGGCCCGGATGAGCGGCGTCGACCTGGACGCCGGCGGCGACGTCCGGCGCGTCCGCAAGGGTGCCGCCGCCGCAGTGACGAAGTGGGTACGCGACAACGGCGGCCGCCCGACCGAGCAGGTCGGTGAACTGGTCGACGCGATCAGCGGCACCGGCGGCACGCCGCTCGTGGTGGCCGAGCACGTGGCCGGGGAGCCGGCCCGGGCGCTCGGCGTCATCCACCTCAAGGACGTGGTGAAGGCCGGGATGCGGGAGCGCTTCGACGAGATGCGCCGGATGGGCATCCGGACCGTGATGATCACCGGTGACAATCCGCGTACCGCGAAGGCGATCGCCGACGAGGCGGGCGTGGACGACTTCCTCGCCGAGGCCACGCCGGAGGACAAGCTCGCGCTGATCCGCAAGGAGCAGGAGGGCGGCCGGCTCGTCGCCATGACCGGCGACGGCACCAACGACGCGCCCGCGCTTGCCCAGGCGGACGTCGGCGTCGCCATGAACACCGGCACGTCGGCCGCGAAGGAGGCCGGCAACATGGTCGACCTCGACTCGGACCCGACCAAGCTGATCGAGATCGTGGAGATCGGCAAGCAGTTGCTGATCACCCGGGGCGCGCTGACGACGTTCAGCATCGCCAACGACATCGCGAAGTACTTCGCGATCATCCCGGCCATGTTCGCCGGCATCTACCCCTCGCTGGACCGGCTGAACGTCATGCGCCTGGCCGGTCCCGAGTCGGCGATCCTCTCCGCCGTCGTCTTCAACGCGATAGTCATCGTGGCGCTGATCCCGCTGGCCCTGCGCGGCGTGCGCTACCGCCCGGCCAGCGCCTCGATGCTGCTGCGCCGCAACCTGTGGCTCTACGGCCTCGGCGGCATCGTGGTGCCGTTCGCCGGCATCAAGCTCATCGACCTGCTCGTCCAGTTCGTCCCGGGGATCTCGTGATGCGCCTTCCCAGTTGGCTCTCCCAGCACCTGGCCGCCCTGCGCGCGGTGCTCGTCTTCACCGTGCTGCTCGGCCTGGTCTACCCGCTCGCCCTGGTCGCCGTGGGCCGGTTGCCCGGCCTCGACGGCAGGGCGGACGGCTCACTGCTCACCGTCGGCGACCGGACCGTCGGCAGCTCGCTGATCGGCCAGTCGTTCACCGACGCGGACGGCAACCCGATCCCGCGCTACTTCCAGTCCCGCCCGTCGGCCGCCGGGGACGGCTACGACCCGACCGCCACCGCGGCGGGCAACCTCGGCCCGGAGAGCGTGGTGGACACGCTCACCGGCGACGAGGAGACCTCGGCGCAGAGCCTGCTCACCCAGGTCTGCGCGCGCAGCAAGGCGGTCGGCGAACTGGACGGCGTGGACGGGCGGCGCCCGTACTGCACGCCGGACGGGGTGGGCGCGGTGCTGGCCGTGTTCCGCGTCGACGGTCTCACCGGCCGGATCACCCGCGTGGTGAGCGTCAACCAGGCCGCGCCCGCGACGCCGTTCGTCACCACCTGGCAGGGCGTACCGGTGGAGGCGGCCCGGCCCGGTCACGACTACGTGGCCGAGGGCGGCATCGTCACCCCGGTACGCGGGGACGCCCCGGCGCGCCCCGCCGTACCGGCCGACGCGGTCACCGCCAGTGGCAGCGGCCTCGACCCGCACATCTCCCCGGCGTACGCCCGGATCCAGGTGGCCCGGGTGGCGCGGGAGCGCGGCGCGGACCCGGCGGCGGTGCGGCGGCTGGTCGCGGAGCACACCACCGGGCGGGCGCTGGGCCTCATGGGCGAGCCCGGCGTGAACGTGCTGGAACTCAACCTCGCGCTCGACGAGGCGTTCCCGGCGCGCTGACGCGACAGCGACCGCGGCGGCACCGGGAACAGCCGGGGCCGCCGCGGGCCGGTCAGGGAGGATGGACGCTGTGGGCAGGGGTGAACTGCGGATCTATCTCGGGGCCGCCCCGGGCGTCGGCAAGACGTACGCCATGCTCGAGGAGGCCCAGCGCCGGGCCGAGCGCGGCACCGACGTGGTGATCGGCCTGGTCGAGACGCACGGCCGCCGGCACACCGCCGAGATGATCGGCGACCTGGAGGTGGTGCCGCGCCGGTCGATGACCTACCGGGGCGTCGAGTTCACCGAGATGGACCTGGACGCGGTGCTGGCCCGGCGGCCCGAGGTGGCCGTGGTGGACGAGCTGGCCCACACCAACGTGCCCGGCTCCCGCCACGACAAGCGCTGGCAGGACGTGCAGGAGCTGCTCGACGCCGGGATCAGCGTGCTCTCCACCGTCAACGTGCAGCACCTGGAGTCGCTCACCGACGTGGTCGCGCAGATCACCGGCACCACCCAGCGGGAGACCGTGCCGGACCAGGTGGTCCGCGCCGCCGGGCAGGTCGAGCTGGTGGACATGACGCCGGAGGCGCTGCGCCGCCGGATGGCGCACGGCAACATCTACCGACCCGACAAGATCGACGCCGCGCTCGGCAACTACTTCCGGGTCGGCAACCTCACCGCGCTGCGCGAACTGGCACTGCTCTGGCTGGCCGGCAAAGTCGACGAACAGCTCGACGCGTACCGGGCCCAGCAGGGCATCTCCGACACCTGGGAGGCGCGGGAACGGGTGGTCGTCGCGCTCACCGGCGGCCCGGAGGGCGAGACCCTGATCCGCCGCGCCGCCCGGATCGCCGCCCGCAGCAAGGGCGCCGACCTGCTCGCCGTGCACGTGGCCCGCAGCGACGGGCTGGCCGGCGCCGACCCGGCCCAACTCGCCCGGCAGCGGGTGCTGGTGGAGAGCCTCGGCGGCACATACCACCAGGTGCTCGGCACCGACATCCCGGCGTCGCTGCTCGACTTCGCCCGGGGCGTCAACGCCACCCAGCTCGTGCTCGGCGCGAGCCGCCGGGGCCGGTTCGCGCAGGTGTTCGCCCGGGGCGTCGGGGTGACCACCACCGCGCTGTCCGGTCCGATCGACGTGCACCTGGTCACCCACCCGCAGGCCGGGCGCGGACGCCGGGGCACGGCGGTGCCCGCCGCGCTGTCCCGGCGCCGGCGGCTGATCGGGTACGCGCTCGCGGTGCTCGGCATGCCGCTGCTCACGCTCGTGCTGCGGACGCTGCCCGACCTCACCCTCACCAACGACATCCTGCTGTTCCTCGCCGGTGTGGTGGGCGTGGCGCTGGTCGGCGGACTCTGGCCCGCGCTGGTCGCGGCGCTCGGCGGCTCGCTGCTGCTCAACTGGTTCTTCACTCCGCCGTACCGGACGCTGACCATCGCCGAGGCGGACAACCTGCTCGCCCTGGGCGTGTTCGTGGGCGTCGCCATCGCGGTGAGCTGGGTGGTCGACGTGGCGGCCCGGCGTACCCGGGAGGCGGCGCGGGCATCCGCCGACGCGCAGACCCTGGCCACGGTCGCGGGCAGTGTGCTGCGCGGCGAGCGGCCGCTGCCCGCGCTGCTGGACCGGCTGCGGGAGACGTTCGGGCTGCGCGCGGTGAGCGTGCTGGAGCTGACCGACGAGGCCGGGGGACGCCCGGCCCGCGCCCGGGAGGCGGACGCCTGGCGGGTGGTGGCGAGCGTCGGCGAGCGGCCGCCGGGCAGCCCGAGCGCGGGCGAGACGGTGGTGCCGGTCGACGACCGGCTCAGCGTGGTGCTCGCCGGCCGGCGGCTGGAGGCGGCCGACCGGCGGGTGGTCGAGGCGTTCGCCGCGCAGGCCGCCGTGGCGCTGCGCCAGGAACGGCTGGCCGAGGAGGCCGCCACCGCCCGCCCGCTCGCCGCCGCCGACCGGATGCGGACCGCGCTGCTCGCGGCGGTCAGCCACGACCTGCGTACGCCGCTGGCCTCGGCCAAGGCGGCGGTGAGCAGCCTGCGCAGTCACGACGTCGAGTTCGACGCGGACGACCGGGAGGAACTGCTGGCCACCGCCGACGAGTCGCTGGACCGGCTGGGCCGGCTGGTTGCGAACCTGCTGGACATGAGCCGGTTGCAGGCCGGCGCGCTGGGCGTGAGCGCCACCGCGATCGGCTTGGAGGACGCCGTACCCCTGGCGCTCGACGAGCTGGGCCCGGCGGCGGCCGAGGTGACCACCGACATCCCGGCCGACCTGCCGGCGGCGCTGGCCGACCCGGGCCTGCTGGAGCGGGTGCTGGTCAACATCGTGGCGAACGCGCTGCGGCACAGCCCACGAGGCCGGCCGCCGACGATCACCGGCAGCGCGCACGCCGGGCAGGTCGAGCTGCGGGTGATCGACACCGGGCCGGGCATCCCGGAAGACCAGTGGGAGCACGTCTTCCTGCCGTTCCAGCGCCTCGGCGACCGGGACAACCAGACCGGGGTGGGCCTGGGACTCGCGCTGTCCCGCGGGCTCGCCGAGGCGATGGGTGGCAGCATCACCCCGGAGACCACGCCCGGTGGCGGTCTCACCATGGTGCTGCGGCTGCCGGCCGCCACCCAGCCGGAGGGGCCGCGGGAATGACCCGGATCCTGGTCGTCGACGACGAGCCGCAGATCCTGCGCGCGCTGCGGATCAACCTGCGGGCCCGGGGCTACGACGTCGAGGTGGCCGACAGCGGCGCCGCCGCGCTCAAGGCCGCCGCCGGTCACCCGCCGGACCTGGTGGTGCTCGACCTCGGCCTGCCCGACCTGGACGGCACCGAGGTCATCCGGGGCCTGCGCGGCTGGACCGCCGTGCCGATCATCGTGCTCTCCGGCCGGGCCGGCAGCGAGGACAAGGTGGCCGCGCTCGACGCGGGCGCCGACGACTACGTGACCAAGCCGTTCGGGGTCGACGAACTGCTCGCCCGCATCCGGGCGGTGACCCGGCGGCTCGCCCCGGCCTCGCCCGCCGTGCCCGCGCTGCGGATCGGCCGCAACACCGTCGACCTGGCCGACCGGACCGTCACCCGGGACGACGGCGTCGAGGTCAAGCTCACCCCCACCCAGTGGGCCATGCTGGAGAAGCTGCTGCGCAACCCGGGCAAGCTGGTCAGCCAGCGCCAGTTGCTGCACGACGTGTGGGGACCGGAGTACCACCACGAGACGAACTACCTGCGGCAGTACATGGCCCAGTTGCGGCGCAAGCTGGAGGACGACCCGGCCCGGCCCCGCCACCTGATCACCGAGCCGGGGATGGGCTACCGCTACCGCCCCTGACGTTTGCGCGAGCCTCGGCGGGGGACTCGGCGAGCCGGCCGAGCAGCGGGGGAGGGGCATGGCGGACAACCGGTCCTCGGAGGGGTTCGGCCGGCGCCTGGACGAGCACGCCATCGACGCCGGCGCGGCCGAGCCGGAGCGCCCCGACGGGCTGGTCGACAGCGGCGTCTACGTCGGCGGCGTACGCCTGGCTTCGCCGGTCAGCCTCGCCGACACGTACCGCTGCCTGCAACAGCTCGACGACGCGATGGCCTGGATCGGGCTGCGCCGGCCGGGCCGTGAGCAGATCGCCTCGCTCGCCGCCGAGTTCCAGCTTCCCGACCTGGCCGTCGAGGACGCGATCAACGCCCACCAGCGCCCCAAGCTGGAACGGTACGGCGACACCCTGTTCGTGGTGCTGCGCGCCGCCCGCTACCTGGACGAGCGGGACGCGGTCGAGTTCGCCGAGCTGCACCTGTTCCTCGGCCCCGGTTTCGTGATCACCGTCCGGCACGGCGGCACGCCCGACCTGGCCGGGGTACGGCGGCGGCTGGAGGCGGAACCCGAGGTGCTCGCACTCGGCCCGGAAGCCGTGCTCTACGCCGTGCTCGACCGGGTGGTGGACGGTTACGCGCCGGTGGTCGCCGGGCTGGAGAACGACATCGACGAGATCGAGACCGGTGTGTTCGGCGGCGACCCGAACGCCAGCCGCCGCATCTACGAGCTGAGCCGCGAGGTGATCCAGTTCCAGCGAGCCGCCCGGCCGCTGCTGAAGGTGGTCGACGCGCTCGCTCACGGCTTCGACAGGTACGGCACGGACGAGGAACTGCGCCGCCGGCTGCGCGACGTGGCCGACCACCTGACCCAGGTGGTGGAGCGGGTGGACGGGTTCCGGCACCTGCTCCAGAACATCCTCACCGTCAACGCCACACTGGTCTCGCAGGCGCAGAACGAGGAGATGCGCAGCCTGACCGCGGCGAGCTTCGAGCAGAACGAGGAGATCAAACGGGTCTCCGCGTGGGCGGCGATCCTGTTCGCGCCCACCCTGATCGGCACCGTCTACGGGATGAACTTCACCCACATGCCGGAGCTGGACTGGCGGTTCGGCTACCTGTTCGCGGTGGCCCTGATGCTGGCCGTCTGCGCCGCGCTCTACCTGCTGTTCAAGCGCCGCGGCTGGCTGTGAGCCCGGCCGGGCGCGCCTCGGCCGGAACAGTTCACCGTCGGTGATCCACTAGAGTGTCCGGGTGGCTACCCCCTGTCGTCCGCACGTCGGCCGGTTCTCGTGTGCCGGAGGGGAACGCTGATCGGGGACACGGTTCCGGCACCGCGCGGCGGGCGCCGGACCGCCACCGGAAAACGCGGGCTGGCCGGCCACTGTGCACGGCTCGTCGCGTCCCGGCCGTTCGAGGTGGCCATCGTGGTGCTCATCATGGCCAACGGGGTCGTGCTGGGCATCGAGACGTACCGGGACCTCGGCGCCGCCGGGCCGGTACTGCGGTGGACGGAATGGATGTTCCGGGCGGTCTTCGTCGTGGAGATCACCATCCGGGTGCTCGCGTACGGCCGCCGCCCGCAGGACTTCTTCCGGCACGGCTGGAACGTCTTCGACCTGCTGGTCACCGCGGCCATATTCATCCCGGGCCTGCACGGCGACTCCGCGGTGCTGCGATTCATCCGGGTCGCCCGGGTGCTGCGCCTGGTCCGCTTCTCGCCCGGCCTGCGGACCATCGTCGCGGCGCTGTGGCGCAGCCTGCCCGGCGTCGCGGGTTTCCTCGCGCTCGCCGCCGTCACGCTCTACGTGTACGGAATGGCGGGCTGGCTGATCTTCGGCGACCGCTACCCCGAGCAGTACGGCGACATCGGCCGCTCGCTCGTCACGCTGTTCGTGCTGCTGTCCCTGGAGACGCTGCCGGACCTGCTGGAACAGGGTCTGGAGGTGTCGCCGTGGACGCTGCTCTACTACGTCAGCTTCGTGATGATCGCGGTCAACCTCCTGCTGAACATCCTCATCGCCGTCATCGTCAACTCGATGGAGGAGGCGCGCCGGCTGGAGATGACCGAGGGGCTGGCCTCGGACTACGACTCCGACGGGGACGGGATACCGGACGAGGTGGACCGGATCGCGATCAGCCAGCGCCTGGACGACCTGCGGATGGTGATCGCCGAGCTGGAGCGGGAACTGCGCATCGACCGGGAGGAGGCACCGGGTGCACCCCGCCGCCGTCAGCCCTCGGAGCACTGATCAGGGACGGTCATGACAGTTCCGTGACGAAAGCCGCTCCCGGGTTTGGCCGGGTGGTTGATCGGGGCAACCAGCGAGGCGTCAACACATCCGAGGGAAGGGACGCCTCTCGTGGAGATCACGGGCTTCTTCACCGCGCTCATCATCGGCCTCGTCATCGGTGCGCTCGGGCGCCTGGTGGTGCCGGGCAAGCAGAACATCCCGATCTGGCTGACCCTGCTCATCGGTGTGGTCGCCGCGTTCGTCGGCACCCTGGTGGCCGGCGCGTTCGGCGTCGACGACACCGCCGGCATCGACTGGATCGAGCTGGCGCTCCAGGTGGCCTTCGCCGCCATCGGCGTCGCCGTCTTCGCCGGCCTGTACGGTCGTCGCCGCGTCTGACGCATGCGCCGGGGCCGCTTCCGCACGTCGCGGAAGCGGCCCCGTCGTGCTATTCCCGCCAGCCGGTCAGCTCGACCCCCTTGGCCAGCTCCACCCGGAAGCCCAGCGCGATCTCGCCGCTCTCACCCGGCGCCAGCGACAGCCGCCAGGTCAGCTCGCCCAGCTCCGTACGCTCGGCGGGCGGTGGCGTCAGCGCGGTCTCGCGTACCGCCACCGCCTCGTCCCGGGACACCGGTAGCTGGTCCCGCACCTCGACGGTGGCCGGGCGGGGCGTGTGGTTCGCGACCGTGATCCGGTACTCCACCTCCCGCCGCCGGGTCGACCCGAGCGTGGCCTTGCTCTCGGTGCGCCGGGACAGCTTCCGCTCCACCCGCACCCGGTCGTCGATCCCGAGCGCCAGCTCCGTCTCCTCGCCCGGCGCCCACGTCGTCAGCCGCGTCGCCGCCACGAAATCAGCGCCGTGGAAGACCGACGCCGGGCCGGGCAGCAGCGTGTGGTCCGACGTGTTGCGTACCGTGGCCCGCAGGTGCGCCTCGGCGGCGCGCACCGGCGCGCTCACATGGTCCAGCCGGGCCGGCAGCTCCAGCACCGCGATCGACACCCGGTGCGCGCTGCCGTCGGCCGGCACCGCCACCGGCCGGGCCGGCCGGTAGGTCGCCGCCGTCACACCCTGCTCGACCTCGGCGACGCTCTCCCGCATTGCCGGCGCCGCCGACCGCGCCGCGCGGGGGCGGCCCGCCGGCGCCGCGCCGGGCGCCGGCGGCGGCACCATGCCGCCGAACGACGCGGCCATCGGCGGCTCCGGCCGGAGCCGGTCGAGATACCAGGGCGACAATTCGGGTACGCCGCTCGCCGCCGCCGGGCGGGCGGTGGAGAGCTGGAGTTCGCACTCCGGCCAGTCCTCCCCGGTGCCCTGGCTGACCAGCCCGAACCAGGTGACGGTCATGGTGTCCTCGACCAGCCGCAGGTCGTAGGAGGGCGTCCAGCGGGCGCCGTCCACCAGGTACGTCAGCTCCAGCTCCACCTCGGTGTCGTCGGCGTCCACCGAGACGGACACGTCGGCGGCCAGCCGGTCCGGCTCCCGCTTGCCACGCGCCGCGTCCAGCTCCCGGTCGACAGCGGCCAGCTCCTCGGCCAGCTCGGTGCGCCGCCGGGCCAGCCCGCGCCGCCGGGCCCGGGACTCGGCGAGCTGACCGGACACCGAGTCGGTGAAGGCCGCCACGTCGGCCGGGGCCGCGTCGCCGGCGGCCAGCGCCCGGGCGTACGTGCCACCGGCCCGCTCAGCCAGCCGGGTGAGGAACTCGCCGCGCTGTTCCTCGACCGCGTCGGTGTCGCCGACCTCGGCCAGCTCGTCGGCCAGTTCCAGGCGCCGCCGTTCCAGCTCGACGACCTGGGCGTCGGTGCTGCGGGCCTGCCGCCACGCGCTCACGTCCACCCCGAGCACCGTCACCGCGCCCCGGCCACCCACCCGGATCGAGTCCCGGCGCAGGCCCGGCGAGAGCGGGGCGACGCGTACCCGGTGGTCGCCGGCGGCCAGCCGGACGCCGCCGCGGCGGGTGACCCGGGCGCGGTCCGGGTAGACGGTCACGCCGACGACCGGCGCATCGATCTCCACAGTGTCCACGGCGGCGAGGGTAGTTCAGGCGTGCCCGCGGCGGGGCTACCGAAGGTGCAGCCGTTCGTCCACGGCGAGTGCCGCCAGTTGGCGCGCGGTGAACGGCAGCGGGGACGCGGGCGCCTGCCTGTCGTAGGCGCCCTGCGCGACGAAGACCACCACGCCGTCGGGATGCCGGTAGGCGGCCCACTGGTCGAACCGGTCGTCCGAGCCGGGCCGGACCACCACACCCACTGTCGCCTCGCCGACTGTCGTCGGCCGGCACTCGCCCCCCATGCCCCAGAACTCACGCGCCAGGGCGCACGGTTCGGTCGGCAGCAGGTTCCCCGGTGTGTGCACCTCGGTGAGCAGGCGTCCCCTCCACGTCCCCTTCGTCACGTCGACCGAGGCCAGGTAGCTCCACAGCTCGACGCCGCCGGCTCGTCCGGTGAAGCCCGCCTGATGGGTGCCCAGCGTCTCCTTCCCGGTCTCGCTGGAGACGGTCCTCTCGGCGGTGTAGCCGGCGGGCACCACTGTGACGAGCCGGTCGAGCAGCAGGGCGGCCTGGTCATACCGGGAACCCGCCCGCGCGGTGCGGTCCTCCTGCGGCAGGCCGTCGGGCCCGGTGGGCATCGGTTCGGCGCTGCCGTCCGACGACGGCGGCGGGGCGGCCTGCGGCAGCGCGGCCGGCGGGCGTCGGTCGCCGCCGTCCGGGGTGGAGAGCGCCACGACACCCGCGACGCCCGCGACCGCGAGTACCGCAGTCGCCGATCCGGCGCAGGCCCGGACGGCTCGGCGCTTGTTGCGTGCCCGCCGGGCGGAGCGCAGCATGCCGTCGGTGCTCAGTTGCGGTGGCGCGGTCACGCTGAGCATCTCGTCGCGAAGCGCCTCGCGCAGCTGGTCTCCGTTCATCGTTGCCCCTTTTCGCTCGGTGAGTGCATGGGTGACAGGAGGCCGCGCAGCGTGTCCAGACCGCGGGCGGACTGGCTCTTCACCGTTCCCGGCGAGCAGTCCAGCAGCGCCGCCACCTCGTCGACCGGCAGGTCCTCCCAGTAGCGCAGGACCAGGACGGCCCGCTGCCGGGGCGGTACGGCGGCGAGCGCCTGGAGCACCACGAGCCGGTCCTCGGGCGGACTCGCCGGCGCCGGCGGGTCGGCGTCGGGCGTGCCCACCCGTTCCCGCCGCCACCAGCCCCGCCGCCGTTCGTCGAGGAAGGACCGGACGATGATCTGGCGCAGGTAGGAGTCGAGCGCGTCGTGCCGGGCGACCCGGTTCCAGACCAGGTACAGCTTGGTGAACCCGGTCTGGACCAGATCCTCCGCGCGGTGCCAGTCACCGCAGAGCAGATACGCGGTGGCGCGCATGGCGTGGTGCCTCGCGGAGAAGTACTCCGCGAACGCCGTGTCGCGATCACTCATTCGGACCTCCGATCGGATACGGGATAGTCACGCCAGGTGTGGCTCCCGGGGTTGCTCGGCGGGCGGAGTGAATTTGCGCCGGCGGGTCAGCCGCGGAAGCTGCGGGCGAGCAACCGGAGCCCCTCGGGTACGTCGGCGGTGGCGACGGCGCCGTAGCCGAGCACCAGACCGGCCGGGCCGGGCGGGCCCGCGTGGTAGCCGGCGATCTCCCGTACCGTGACGCCGACTTCGGCCGCCCGCGCGACGACCGCCGGCAGGTCGACGCCGGCCTCCGGGCGCAGCCGCGCGCACAGGTGCAGGCCCGCTGTGGACGGCACCGGGTCGAGCCAGCCGGCGAGGTCGGAGCGCAACGCGGCCTCGACCAGCTCGCGCCGTTCGGCGTAGACCCGGGTCGCCTTGCGGATGTGCCGGGGCAGCTCGCCGGAGTCGATGAACCGGGCCAGCGCGGCCTGCGTGGTGTGGTCGCCGTGCCAGTCGGTGAGCTGCCGCGCGGCCAGCAGCGCGGGGCGCAGCGAGGCCGGGGCGACCAGGAACCCGAGGCGCAGCATGGGCAGCAGGGTCTTGGAGAACGTGCCGACGTAGACCACCTTCCCGGCCCGGTCCAGCGTCTGCAACGGGTCCAGCGGACGCGCGGAGAAACGGAACTCGGTGTCGTAGTCGTCCTCGACGACCACCGCGTCCCGGGCCGCGGCCCAGTCGAGCAGCGCCGCCCGGCGGGCCGGGGACATCCGGACGCCCAGCGGGAACTGGTGGGACGGGGTGACGTAGACCAGCCGCGCGTCGCCGGGCAGCGCGCTTACGTCGATCCCCTGGTCGTCGACCGGCACCGGCACGACCCGCGCGCCGTGACCGGCGAACAGCCGCCGGGCCGGGGGATAGCCGGGATCCTCGACGGCCACCCGGTCGCCCGGTTCGAGCACGACCCGGGCGATCAGGTCCAGCGCCTGCTGCGCGCCCTGGGTGACGACGACGTCCTCCGGCCCGGCCCGTACCGCGCGTGCGAGCCCCACGTACCGGGCGACGGCGGCACGCAGGCCCGGGTGCCCGGCCGGGTCGGCGTACCCGCCCCGGATCGTCGCCGTGCGCAGCTCACCGGCGACCAGCCGGCGCCAGGTGGCCAGCGGGAACAGCCCGGTGTCCGGGGTGCCGGCCCGGAAGTCGTGACCCGGGTGGGGCTCGGCGGTGGGCGCGGCCTCGGCGGACGTCCAGAACGCGCGGGGGCGTACCCCGCCGGCCGGCGCCGGACGGGGCCGGGCGCGGGCGACCGGCTCGTCGGCGACGAACGTCCCCGCGCCGACCCGGGCGGTCAGCAGGCCCTCGGCGGTCAGCCGCTCGTAGGCGACGGCGACCGTGTTGCGGGAGACGTCGAGCCGCCGGGCCAGTTCGCGGGTGGGTGGCAGCCGTTCGCCGGGCCGCAGCCGGCCGTCCAGGATCGCCTCCAGCAACTGCCTGTGGATCCGGGTGGCGCGGTCGCCGGGGCCGGCCAGGCTGACGTGTATGTCCACGGCGCCGACCCTACATTGGCCCAATCGGATCGCCGGGAATCGGCGCTTCTGCGAGCCAATCCGCGGGGCTTGGATGGAGGAGGGAGCACGGCGAACGGGGGACGAGCAATGACCGATGTCGACACCGGCCGCCGGGTCCGGGTGCTGGCCCTGGCCCAGCTCGCGAACTCGGTGGGCGACGGCGCGTTCTACGCCTGCTCGGCGCTGTTCTTCATCCGGGTGGTCGGGCTGTCCCCGGCGCAGGTCGGGATCGCCCTCACCGTGGGCTGGTCGACGGGCATCCTCGCCGGGGTGCCCGCCGGCCAGTTGGCCGACCGCTACGGCGCACGGCGGATGACGGGCGTCTTCGCGGTCGCCACGGCCGCCGCGCTCGGCGGCTTCCTCGTGATCCGCTCCTTCCCGCTGTTCGTGCTGCTCGCCTGTTGCTACGCCGCCTGTCAGGCCGGGCTCACCGCCAGCCGGCAGGCGCTGCTGGTCGGGCTGATCGAGCCCGCGTGGCGCACCGCGGTACGCGCGCGGTTGCAGTCGGTCTCGAACGCCGGCCTGGCCGCCGGGGCCGGGCTGGGCGCGCTCGTGCTCTGGGCGGACAGCCGCCCGGCGTACCTGTCGGCCTTCGCGCTGGACGCGGCGAGCTTCCTGGCCGCCGCCCTGCTGATACGCCGGCTGCCCGAGGCGGTGGCGCCGGTGCCGGCCGGACCCGAGCCGGGACGGCTGGCCGTGCTGCGCGACCGCCCGTACGCGCTGATCACGCTGCTGAACGCGGTGATGTGCCTGAACATGCCGCTGCTCAGCCTGGCGCTGCCACTGTGGATCGCGGAACGGACCGACGCCCCGGCGCCGATGGGCGCGATCGTGCTCACCGTCAACATGCTGTGCGTGGTGCTGTGGCAGGTCCGGGTGGCCCGCCGGGTGACCGATCCGGGCACGGCGGCCCGGGCCAGCGGGCACGCCGGCTGGGTGCTGCTGGTCGCCTGCGGCGCGTACGCGGTGTCCGGGATGGTCGGCGGCGCGTGGGTGGCCTCGGCGGTGCTGCTCGCCGCGGCCCTGGTGCAGGTGTTCGGCGAGATGGTGCAGGCGGCCAGCGGCTGGGAGGTCGGCTTCACCCTGGCCCGCCCCGACCGGCAGGGGCAGTACCAGGGCTTCTTCGGCATGGCGCCGCAGCTCGCCCGGATGCTCGGCCCGGTGCTGCTGACCTCGCTGCTGCTCGGCTGGGGCACGCCGGGCTGGCTGGTGCTCGGCGGGCTGTTCGTGGTCGCGGGCCTGGCCATGCGTCCGGCGGTACGCCTCGCCGAGCGCCGCCGGGCCGCCGCCGGGGTGCGGATTCCCGCTCCGGTGCGGCGGAACGGCACCGAGGTGTCGTCCACCACTTCCCGGGAAGACCGCTGAGCCGACGTACGCCCCACGGGAGGCGGTAGGGGTCGGTTTCTGGCACGGTGTCGGGTAGCGAGGTACGCGGTTGAGGGGGAGTGGTGGAGTTCTCGGCGACGAGCAGGCAGGGGCGTGTCGGCACGGTGATCGAAGTCGTCGGCGACCTGGACATGAGCACCACTCCGCAGTTGCGCGACCGGCTGCACGAGCTCACGGAGGGCGGTGCCCGGGTCGTCGTCGACCTGACCGGCGTCGGGTTCATGGATTCCAGTGGCTTGGGCGCGCTCGTGGTCGGCTACAAGAGCCTGCGCGAGCGCGACGGCTGGCTGGGTCTGGCCGGGGTCCGCCCGTCCGTGCGCAGAGTCTTCTCGATCACCTCGGTGGACCGCGTGATCCCGCTGTTCGACACCGTGCCGGAGGCGGAGGACGCGTCACCGCTGGTGCCGTGAGCGCTCCTCGCCGGGGCGATAGCTGGTGCGGGTGAGGTCGGCGCCGGCGGTGCTGCGCCGTGGCCCGTGGTCGCCGTACCAGTCGACGACGAGCAGGGTGGCGTCGTCGGCCAGAGCCGGCCCGGCGATCTCCAGCACCGCGTCGGACAACGCCCGGACCGCCTCGCGGGGGTGCAGGTCGGCGAAACGGGGCAGGGCGGCGGGCAGGTCGAGGTCGGCCGCGTTGCGTTCGCGCATGCCGTCGGTGACCACCACCAGCCGGTCGCCGGGCCGCAGTGGCAGCTCCGCGCTGCGGTAGCTCTCGTCGGGGAACATGCCCAGCGGGAAGTTGCCCGGTAGTTCCACCGGTACGACCCGGCCGTCCCGGACCAGCAGCGGTGGGACGTGCCCCGCGTTCAGCAGCTCGCAGCGCCCGGTGGTGAGGTCGATGCGGCCCAGCACGGCGGTGACGTACGCGCCGCGCACGTTGCCGTGCTCCGCGACGGCCCGGTTGGCCTCCTCGGCCTGGGCGACCAGGCCGGCGCCGCGCCGGCGGGTGTTGCGCAGGCTGCCCACGCCGAGGGTGGCGGTGAGCGCGCTCGCCACGCCGTGGCCCATCGCGTCGGTGACGCTGAGGTGCAGCAGGTCCCGGGCGAGGCTGTAGTCGAACGTGTCGCCGCCGACGCTGGCGGCGGGTTCCAGCCAGCCGGAGAGGGCGAAGGCGCCGGCCTCGCAGGTGAACGAGGCGGGCAGCAGGCGGCGCTGGATCTCGGCGGAGAGGGTGAACGGCGTGGTCCGCTGTCCCCACTCGAACAGGTCGGTGTGCCTGCGGTTGGCGATGACCACGAACGCCAGCGCGTGCGCGGTACGGGCGACCCAGTTCACCGCGTCGTCGTCCGGCTCGTCGGGCAGGTCGATCTCCAGCAGGCCGATCGTTTCACCGCGGTCGGTGACCGGTGCCAGCACCGTCCACTCGCCGTCGCCGGGGACGACCCGGGGAGTCTGCTGGCGTAGCGCCTGTTCGTAGTGCCCGCCGTCGAAGGGGAGGACCTCGGCGTCCTCCTCGCCGTGGCGCCGGCCGGGACCGCCGCCGGCGGGCTGGTGGGTCAGCCGGACCAGCGCACGGCCGCTGAGGTCGGCGATCAGCAGCGAGACGCCGAGCGCGTTCAGCGCCGTGGCGATGACGCCGGTGACGGCCTCGACCGCCTCCACCGGGGCGGCGTCCTCGGCGGACTGCAACATCCCCGCCAGCACCGCCTGCTCGCTGTCCTCCACGCTCTGAGCATATTCAGCGCGCCGGGTGGCCGCCTCACGAGCGGACGCCCGAGCCCAGAGGGCCGTCCGCCGTCGATGGCCCCCTATTGCATATGCTTGGCAACTACCGAATAGTGGCAGAAGTGGGCGGGCGCTCGGGCACACGGTGATCTGATCTTCGCCGGAGCGCCCGCCCGCTATAGAGGACGAGTTCGAGGGGTTGCCGGTGGCAATCAAGCCCAAGCCCGTACGCGTGGCCGCGGCGCTCGCCGCCGCCCTGCTCGCCGTCACCGGCTGCTCGTCGCCGACGGCCTCGACCGGCGGGACGGGCAGCGCCGGCACGCTGGTGGTCGCCACCGCGGGCGAGCCGGACACGCTCAACCCGGTGCTCAACTACGGCGTCGACGGCGCGTCGCTGATCTTCGACGGGCTGGTCGCCCGGGACGCCCGCAACGAACTCGTGCCCGCCCTGGCCCGCGAACTGCCCACCGTCTCGGCGGACGGGAAGACGGTCACCGCGAAGCTGCGCGAGGGCGTGCTGTTCCACGACGGCAGCCCGCTGACCGCGCAGGACGTGGTGTTCACCTACCAGGCGGTGCTCGATCCGGCCGTCGACTCCACGCTGCGCTCCGATCTGGACATGCTCGCCTCCGTCACCGCGCCCGACCCGGCGACTGTGGTGTTCGCCCTCGAGTACGCGTACGCGCCGTTCCTGCAACGGCTGGCGCTGGGGATCGTCCCGGCGAAGGCGTTCGCCGGGCAGGACGTCAACAAGGCCGGCTTCAACCGCAAGCCGGTCGGCACCGGCCCGTACCGGTTCACGTCCTGGACCCCCGGTGACCGGCTCGTGCTCGCGGCGAACGAGACGTACTGGGGCGGCAAGCCGGCGAACTCCGGCGTCGTGGTGGCGTTCGTCGCCGACGACAACGTCCGGGCCCAGCGGATGCGGGCCGGCGAGTTCGACGCGGCGGAGCTGGCACCGAAGCTCGCGTCCGGATTCGAGAGGCGCGACGGCTACCGGGTGCACAAGGTGCCGACCGCCGACTACCGGGGCGTCATGCTGCCGATGGGCAACCCGGTCACCGCCGACCCGGCGATCCGGAAGGCGCTGAACGTCGCGGTGGACCGGCAGGCCATGGTGACCGGCGTGCTCGGCGGTGCGGGCGAGCCCGCGTTCGGGCCGGTGCCGCCGACGTCGGAATACGCCGAGCCCTCGATCGCGGGCAAGCCCGGCGCCGACCTCGCCGCGGCGATCGCCGCGCTGGACGCCGCCGGGTGGAAGCCGGGCCCCGACGGCATCCGGGTCAAGGACGGGCGTACGGCGGCGTTCGCGCTCCTGTACCCGGCCACCGACAGCCTGCGCAAGGAACTGGCCCTGGCCGTCACCGCCGATGCGAAGAAGGTCGGCATCACTGTCACGCCGGAGGGTCTGACCTGGGACGCGATCACCCCGCGGATGAAGAACGACGCGCTGATCATGGGCTACGGCACGCCGTACGACCCGGACTTCGTCTCCTACAAGCTGTTCAACTCGGCCTTCGCCGGGCAGGGCTTCTTCAACCCCGGCTCGTACCGCTCGGCGGTCACCGACGCCGCGTTGCAGGCCGGCCGGGACAACGCCGACCCGGCCGCCCGCAAGGCCGCGTACGCCACGTTCCAGAAGCGGCTCGCCGCCGACGTGCCGTGGGTGTTCCTCACCTACCTCCAGCACACCTACGTGCTGAAGGACGGCGTGACCGGGGTGACGCCGCGGGTCGAGCCGCACGAGCACGACGTCGCCAACAGCATCTGGTGGAACGTGCACACGTGGACGAAGACGTCGTGACGGCGCCCGTGACCGGCCGCCGACGACTGGCCGGGGCGGGCGCCGTGGTCCGGCGGCGGCTGCTGGTCGCCGTACCGGTGCTGGCCGCGACCAGCATGGGCATGTTCGCCCTCGGCGCCGCCTCCCCGATCGACCCGGCCCAGCAGTACGCGGGCGCGGCGGCGTTCACCACCAGCGAGGAGAACCTCGCGCAGATCCGCGCCAACTGGGGTGTCGACGACCCGCTGCCGGTGCAGTACGCCCGCTGGATCGGCAACCTGCTGCGCGGCGACCTGGGCTGGTCGACGAGCCGGCACGAGCCGGTCACCTCGGTGCTCGCCGCCCGGGCCGGGTGGACGCTGCTGCTCGTCGGCACCGCGCTCGCCCTGGTGCTGGTGGCGAGCGTGCTGCTGGGCACGCTGGCCGCGTACCGGCGTGGTGGCTGGTTCGACCGGGCTCTGCGCGCCGTCGCGTACGCCGTGCAGTCCATGCCGGTGTTCTGGATCGGCCTCGCGGCGATCGCCGTGTTCGCCCTCAGCCTCGGCTGGCTGCCCGCCGGTGGGCTCACCGACATCACCGCCACCGGCACCGACCCGGCCGACGTGGCCCGCCACCTGGTGCTTCCGGTGACAGTGCTGGCGATCTCCCAGGCACCCTGGTTCGTGCTGTTCGTCCGCGACGCGGTCGCCGAGAGCCTGCGCGACGACCACGTCCTGGCGGCCCGCGCCCGTGGGCTCCCCGGCCGGGTCGTCCTGTTCGGACACGCGCTGCGTACCGCGCTGCTGCCGTTCCTCACGCTGGTCGGCACGCACCTGCCCGAACTCGTCGGCGGCGCGGTCCTGGTGGAGACCGTGTTCTCCCTGCCCGGGCTCGGCGCGGTCACCGTCGAGGCCGCGCTGGGCGCCGACTTCCCGCTGCTCGCGGCCACGACCCTGGTCACCACCGTCGTGGTGCTGACCGCGAACCTGCTCACCGACCTCGCCTACGCCGCCGCCGACCCCCGGGTACGCCTCGATGACTGACCTCGCCCTTCCCGCGCGCGTCCGGCGCCTGCGCCGCCCCGGCAGCGTGGGCACGACTGTCGCCGTCGTCGTGCTCGCCGGTGTCGTCGCCGCCGCGCTGCTCGCCCCGGTCCTGTGGCCGCTCGACCAGAGCGCCGTCGACCTCTCCCGTATCCGTCTCGCGCCCTCGCCGGAGCACCTGGCCGGCACCGACGACCTCGGCCGCGACGTGGCTCTGCGCAGCCTCTACGGCCTGCGCGTCTCGCTGCTCGTCGGCGCGGTCGCCGCGCTCGTCGCGGCGGTCATCGGCGGCCTGGTCGGCGCCGTCGCCGGCAGCGTCGGCGGCTGGGTCGACCGGGCGCTCATGCGCGTCGTGGACACCGTCGCCGCGCTGCCGCACCTGCTGCTGGGCATCTTCATCGTGGCGATGCTGCGCCCCAGCCTGGGCGCGGTGATCGCCTCCATCGCGCTGACGCACTGGCTGTCCACCGCCCGGATCGTCCGCTCCGAGCTGCTCAGCCTGCGCAACCGGCCGTTCGTCGACGCCGCGATCTCCGGCGGCGCCGGGCGCGTCCGGGTGCTCACCCGGCACCTGCTGCCGCACGTGCTGCCGCGCCTGGCGCTGGCGACCACGCTCATGGTGCCGCACGCCGTCTGGCACGAGACCGCGCTGTCGTTCCTCGGCCTCGGCCTGCCGCCGCACCTCGCCTCGATCGGCAACATGATCAACGACGGGCAGCGGTCGCTGCTCACCGGCGCCTGGTGGGCCAGCATCGTCCCCGGTCTCCTGCTCGTGGCGGCCACGCTGGCGCTCGCCGTGCTCACCGGGCGGTGGCGCGACCGCCTCGACCCGCGCGTACGAGCGGAGCTGCACCTGTGACCGCCCCGGCGCTGCTGACCGTCGACGGGCTGACCGTCCGCTTCCGGCTGCGCGACGCCGTCGTGCACGCCGTGACCGACCTGAGCCTCACGCTGCGGTCCGGCGAGCTGCTGGCGGTGGTCGGTGAGTCCGGGTGCGGCAAGTCGGTCCTCGCGCACGCCCTGCTCGGTCTGCTGCCGCGCAACGCCACTGTCACCGGGCAGGCCCGCCTGCACGCGCCGGGACGCGACGAGGTCGACCTGATCGGCGCAGGGGAGCGGCACCTCGCCCGGCACGTACGCGGCCGGGGCGTCGGCCTCGTCCCGCAGAGCCCCGCCACCGCGCTCACCCCTGTGCGCACCGGACGGAAGCTGCTGGAGGAGACGCTGCGGGCCCACGGGCACACCCGCCGCGACGCGCCCGCCGCCGCCGACCGGATCGCCGCCGACGTCGGTCTCGACGCGGCCGACCTGAACCGGTACCCGCACGAGCTGTCCGGCGGCATGGCCCAGCGGCTCGCCACCGCGCTCGCCCTCGCGCCCGACCCGCCGGTACTGCTCGCCGACGAACCCACCACCGGCCTCGACCGGCCGCTCGTCGACCACACGCTCGACCTGCTGCGCCGCCGCTGTGACACCGGCGCCGCCGTCCTGCTCATCACGCACGACCTCGCCGCCGCACGCCGCGTCGCGGACACCGTCGCCGTGATGTACGCCAGCCGGATCGTCGAGCACCGCCCCACCGAGGCGCTGTTCGACGGCCCGGCCCACCCGTACACCGCCGGTCTGCTCGACGCCCTGCCCGACCGCGCCTTCGTGCCGGTGCCGGGGCACCCGCCCACGCTCACCGACCTGCCCGGCGGCTGCGCCTTCGCCCCGCGCTGCGCCCGCGCCACCGACACCTGCGACAGGCTGCCCCGACTCGCCGCCGACGGCGCGGGCCGGGTCGCCTGTCACCATCCGCTGCGCGAGGAGGTACCGGCATGACGATCACGGTTCCCGGCGCCACCGACGCCGCCGCCCCAGGTGACGCGGCGGCCGGCGGGCTCGCCGCGCACCAGGTCTCCGTCGCGTACGGCGGGCAGTGCGTCCTCCACCGGGTCGACCTGCACGTCGCCCCCGGCGAGACGGTCGGGCTGCGCGGCCCCTCGGGCAGTGGCAAGTCCACGCTCGCCCGGGTCCTCGCCCTGCTGCACGCCCCGGACAGCGGTCACGTCACGATCGACGGGCGACCGCTCGGCGGCGTCCGCCACCGCCTGCCGGCGGAACTGCGCACCCGCGTCGCGATCCTGTTCCAGAGCCCGCGCGCCGCCACCGACCCGCGGCTCAGCCTCGCCGACATCATCGCCGAGCCGCTGCGCGCCACCGGCATACCGCGCGAGCAGGCGGCGGCCCGTACGGCGGAACTGGCCGACCTGGCCGGCCTGACCCCCGACCTGCTGGCCCGCCCCCCGCACGCGGTGAGCGACGGGCAACTGCAACGCGCCTGCCTGGCGCGCGCCCTGGTCCACCGGCCGGACTACCTGCTCTGCGACGAGGCCACCGCGATGCTCGACGCCTCCACCCAGGCGCACGTCGCCGCCGTCGTCACCGACTACCAGCGCCGGCACTCCGCCGGGGTCCTGGTCATCACCCACGATCCGGCGCTGATGGCCCGCTGGGCCACCCGGGTGGTGGACCTGCCGGCGGCGTGACCCCGCGTCACTCCTCGGCCGGGCGGCGTACTGTGCCCAGCGCCCCGGCGACGACCGCCCCGAATCCGACCGCCATGAGCGGCATCCCCATCTCGAACGGCAGCTCACCGACCCAGTTGATGCTGTCGCGCTCCGGCAGCCCGCCCAGGCTCACCGCGACCACCGCACCGGCGAGGAACATCCCGGCCACCGCCGCGCCGACCGCGAGCTTGGCGCACGCCACGCTCCGCCCGGCCCAGAGGCCGGCGAGGACGGCGATCACCAGGGACACCACGACCAGCCAGGTCCAGCCGCCCTCGGTCTCCAGGTAGGCCCAGCCCGAGTACGACCACTGGTGGAGGCGGCTGGCGCGGAACCACGGGACCAGGTAGCCGAGCAGCGCGGTGGCGCTGCCGACCGTGAGCAGCACGTCGGGGGCCGGGCGGTACCAGCGAGGGGAGTCGTCCATGCGTCCGGAAGTTAGCAGTCACCGTCACCGTCGTGAGCGGGCGGCGGATCCGCGCGGACACGGCGGTGGCCCGGCCGCTTCGCCGCGACCGGGCCACCGCGCCGTGCGTTGTCAGCCGCCGAGGCTCGTGGCGGCGGACCGGATCGCCGAGGCGAACGTGCTGACCTGGGTGTAGACGCCGGGGTAGTTGGGGCGGGCGCAACCGTTGCCCCAGCTCACGATGCCCACCTGGATCCAGGCGCCGGCGGCGTCCCGGCGGAACATCGGGCCACCCGAGTCACCCTGGCAGGTGTCGACACCGCCGCTGGCGTAACCGGCGCAGATCTCCTCGCTGGGGATCACGTCGCCGCCGTAGTAGCGGTTGCAGGTGGTGTCGTCGACGAACGGCACCGTGGCCTTGAGCAGGTAGCGCTGCTGCGCGCCGCCCTCCCGCGCGGCGCCCCAGCCCGCCACCGTGAACGTGCCGTTGTCGTACGCGGTGCTGGTGGCGATGTTGAGCGTGGCGAGCGAGGTGACCGGGGTGGCGAGCCGGATCAGCGCCCAGTCGTCACCGTTGCCGTTGTAGCCGGGGGCTCGGTAGACGTAGTTGGAGCGGACCTGGATCCGGCTGGAGGACTGGAGGTCCACCACGCCCAGCGTCGCGGTGATGCTGGTGTTGGCGCCGGTACGGCCGACGCAGTGCGCGGCGGTCAGGACCAGTCGCGGGCTGTAGAGCGCTCCGCCGCAGCCCATCGAGAGCCGGACCATGAAGGGGAACTCGCCCTGCGCGGCCCGGGTGCCGCCGACGACGTACGGCGTCATGTCCCCGGCCGGTGCCGCTGCGGCGGGCGCCACCGCGGTGACCGCTCCCGCGGTGACCACTGCCAGAACGGCCGCCATCCGGCCGAGGAATCTGCGCCAACGGACCATGGTTCCCTCCAGACATCGACGCTGTGCCGCCCCGCCGGGCCGCACTCGCGATGGCAGGGAGCCTATGGGCAGGCATCGATGAACGGCAATGGATGTGGGCATCCCGTCTGCGTCATACGCCGCGCGTGCCGACGCCGTGTCCGGCGCCGGCACGTGTCTCGCGGCGTGGTCAGCACCAGCCGTTGATCGGCCCGTTGACCCCGGTGGAGAGGTAGGCGTCGGACACCCAGCTGCCGTCGCTGAGCCGGTCCCACAGCGCCGTGGTGCCGTACCGGCCGGTGTGCGAGGTGCCGTTGGCGGAGCAGGAGACGGTGACGGTGGCGCCGTCGGCTATCGACCCGACCGCGCCGTATCCCGTGCCGGGGCCGGAGCGCCGGGTCAGCGTGCCACCGCCGTTGGCGTCGACGACTCCCTGGTTGAAGCCGAGCGCGCCGTAGTTGTAGACGCCGCCACCGCCGCCGACGTAGGCGGACCCGTGCCGGGCGCCGCCCTGGTACGCGGCCGCGCCGCTGACGAAGTCCCACTTGCCGATGCCGTGCCCGGCGATCGGCACGTACGCCGAGTTCTGCCGCAGCCCGAAGTGCACGTGCCGGCCGGTGGCGGAGCCGCCGCAGGTGACGTCGGTGCCGGTGTAGCCGAGGTACGCGCCCTGCGCGACGGCGGCGCCGTTGACGGAGATGCTGCTCCACAGGTGGTAGTAGTCGGTCGAGTAGCCCCGGTCGTGGATGACCCGGATCCACCCCGTGCACATGGTGTACGCGGTGCCGGCCCGGGCGGCGCGGACGACCTGGTCGCCACCGGCGAGGTCGACCGAACTCCACGGCGCGGCGGCCCCGCCCCAGCCGTGCGGCCCGGAGGTCAGCGTCCACGTCTGCCCGACCGCGAACGGCAGCGCCATTCCGGTGCGGAAGTCTCCGCCCGCGAGCAGCGGTGCGACCGGCGTGGTGAAGACGGCCTTCTCGGTCTCGCTCACCAGCGGCGACGCGGTGGCCAGGTCGCCGAACGCGGCCTCCCCGTCGAACGCGACGGTCCAGCCCTCGGCGTCGGCCCGGGCGAGGAAGACCGAACCCGTGGGGTGCGCGTCCGCGGACCTGTCCGCCAGCAGCACCGCGGTGCCGAAGGCCCACCGTCCGTTCGTGCGGGTGACGCTGATCCGGGTCCGCTCCGCGCCCGCAGCGCGGGCGGTGGCCGCGTCGGCCGAGCCGAGAAGCTTCGCGGTCACGGCGTCGGCGACGGGTTCCGGTGTCGCGCGAGGAGCGGCAGTGGCGGGTGCCGGGGCCACCGCCCAGGCGCCGATCGCCGCCAGGGCGAAGGAGAGCATGAGCCGTCGCATGGAGCCTCCTTATCGACATGTGTCACTGGATTGAGAGGCTATCGACACTGATGAAAGTTGTCTACGACTCTCCGCGTGATGGTGAAGGATCTGTGCATCGGGGCGTACCCGGAAGTGGATCTTCCGGCGGCGGCGGGGTTGATCCGCCGCTGGCCGGGTAGCTGAGCGGTATGCGAGTACCGACCCTGGTCAAGACCGCGGCGGCAGTCACCGCGACCGCCGCCGCGGGCGCCGCCGCCACCTCCACCGGCACCTCGTCGCGCTGGTACCGCCGCCTGCGCAAGCCGGCCTGGCAGCCGCCGTCGGCCGCGTTCCCTCTGGTCTGGACCCCGCTGTACGGGCTGATCGCGCTGGCCGGCGCCCGGACGCTGGACCGCTCCGAGGGGCCCGAACGCGCCGCCTTCGCCCGCGGCTACGCGCTCAACCTGGCGCTCAACGCGGGCTGGAGCGCCCTGTTCTTCGGCGCCCGCAAGCCCGGCGCCGCGCTGGCCGGGATCGCCGCGCTCAACGCCTCCAACCTGGTGCTGCTGCGCCGCGCGGCGCGCACCGACCGTCCCGCCGGCGCGGCACTCGCCCCGTACGTCGCGTGGACCCTCTTCGCCACCGCCCTCAACGGTGCGATCGTGGGCCTCAACCGCAACAGGTGACCAGAGCCGGCGGCATCAGGTCCGGTGGCCGTCGGCGGACGCCGGGCGAGTGGCGCGCCACGACGCCAGGAGTCGCAGCCGATCAGCGTCCGGGCTGCCGGGCTCGGCGGTGAAGACGAGCATGACCGGGCCGGGACTGCCCGGTAGCGGATAGGTGTCCCAGTCCAGGACGATGTCCCCCAGTCCGGGCACCCGGAACGTCTTGGTGCCGCTGACCGAGGCACGGACGTCGTGCCGTGCCCACAGCCGCCGGAACTCCGCGCTGCGGATGCTCAACTCGCCGACGATCGCGGTTGCACGGGGATGGGTCGGGTCGTCGGCGACGGCGGCGCGCAGCATGCCGATGTAGTCCAGCGCCTGCCGCTCCCAGTCCGGGCAGCTTCGTGCCCCGGTCAGCGCGTCGTCGAACAGCAGCAGGAGCATGTTGAGCCGGCCGGGCGGGAGGTCCGCCGGATCACCGAGCAGCGCCTGTGCCATCGGGTTCCAGTCGAGCAGGTCCAGATGCCGGCCGAGGACGACCGCCGGGGTGTCCGTCACCCGCAGCAGCCGCCGGGTGCTGGCCGGCACCCGCTCCGGCCCGGTTTCGACGCGGGCGGGCATCGGTCGCCGGGCGGCCCGGGCCAGCGTGAACAGGTGCCGGCGTTCGGTGTCGTCGAGACCGAGGGCGCCGGCGATCGCGTCCAGGACGTCGTCCGAGGGGCGTACCTCCCGGCCCTGTTCCATCCGCTGGTAGTAGTCGGTGCTCAGCCCGGCCAGCAGGGCCAGTTCCTCCCGCCGCAGGCCGGTCACCTTGCGCCGGCCGCCCGGCTCCAGGCCCACGTCGCGGGGGCGCAGTCGGCCGCGCCGGGCGCGGAGGAAGGCGCCCAGCTCGCGTGCGTACGGATGCGGGCTGCTCATGCCGCCAGTCTGCCGCGACGCCGCGCGCCCAGGGTAGGCCCGGCGGACCTAGGCAACCGCGAACGACCGAGACCCGCCGGACCGCTCCTAGCGTCATCGCCGAACGCGAACCCCGCACCCGAGGAACTGCAGATGACCGCATGGACCGCCGACCGCATCCCCGACCAGCGCGGCCGGGTCGCAGTCGTGACCGGCGCGAACTCGGGCCTCGGCCTGGTCACCGCCACCGAGCTGGCCCGCCGCGGCGCCCACGTCGTGCTGGCCGTGCGGAACACCGCCGCCGGCCGGCAGGCCGCCCGCCGCATCGGCGGCGACACCGAGGTACGCGAGCTGGACCTGGCGAGCCTCGACTCGGTACGCGCGTTCGCCGCGAAGCTGACCGCCGACCACCCGACGATCGACCTGCTGGTCAACAACGCCGGTGTGGTGCTGCTCGGCCCGCGCCGTGTCTCCGCCGACGGCTTCGAACTGCAGTTCGCCACCAACACGCTGGGGCCCTATGCGCTGACCGGCCTGCTGCTGGACGCCCTCGCCGGGGCGCGGGCGGCGCGGGTGGTGAGCCTCAGCTCCCTCACCCACCGCAACGCGCGCCTCGACTTCGACGACCTGATGTCCGAGCGCGACTACCGGGCCTCTGCCGCGTACGGCCGCTCGAAGCTCGCCACCACCGTCTTCGGGGTCGAGCTGGACCGCCGCCTGCGCGCGGCCGGGTCGCCGGTCGTCAGCGCGCTGGCTCATCCCGGTCTCACCCGCAGCAACCTCACGCCGCGTGCCTGGGAGCACCGGGGCCGGCTCGGACGGGTGATCGGGCGGCTCGGCCTGCTCGCCACCCAGCCGGTCGAGCGGGGCGTCCTGCCGCAGTTGCGGGCCGCGACCGACCCGGACGTCCGCGGCGGGCAGTTCTTCGGTCCGTCCCGGTTCTTCGAGACCTGGGGTCCGGTGACCGAGGCTCGGTTGAGCCGGCAGGCCGCCGACCCGGCCGTCGGGGAACGCCTCTGGGCTGCGGCGGCGGAGCTGACGGGCGTCGGTTACCTCTGAGCCGGCGGCGCGCGGCGATGCCGCCGAGTGGGATTTTGCACTCCCAGTGCACTTGTCTCCGGTTTCGCGGCTGCCTAGCGTCAGGCCATGGCTGACTCGTGGACGTTCGCTGTGGCCCGTGACGACCTCGCTCGCACCACACTCGTCGACGGTGCCGTGCCCGGGCTCGCCGACGGGGAGGCGCTGCTGCGTGTGGACCGCGTCGGCCTGACCGCCAACAACGTCACCTATGCGGTGCTCGGCGAGGCGATGCGCTACTGGGAGTTCTTCCCGCCGCAGCCCCGTGGGCTCGACGGTGGGTGGGGGCTGCCGCCACTGTGGGGCTTCGCCGACGTGATGGCGTCCACAGTGGCGGGCGTCGAGCCGGGGAGCCGGGTCTACGGCTACCTGCCGTCCGCCGGCCACCTGGTGGTACGCCCGGACCGGGTGGACGCGTCCGGGTTCCGCGACGCCAGCGCGCACCGGACCGGCCTGCCCTCGCCGTACAACGCCTACCGGTCGACCGACGGCGACCCCGCCTACCGGGCGGACCAGGAGGACCTGCTGATCCTGTTCCGGCCGCTGTTCTTCACCTCGTTCATGCTCGCCGACCAGGTCGTCGACGAGGACGGCTACGGCGCGCGGGCGCTGGTGCTGTCGTCCGCGTCGAGCAAGACGGCTTACGCCGCCGCGTTCGAGCTGCACGGCCGCGGCCCACGCCTGATCGGGCTCACCTCGCCCGGCAACCTCGCCTTCACCCAATCGCTGGGCTGCTACGACGAGGTCCTCTCCTACGACGACATCGGCGCGCTGGACGCCGTTCCGACCGTCTACCTCGACCTGTCCGGCTCACCCGCGACCCGCACCGCCCTGCGGGCGCACCTCGGCGACCTGCTCGTCCGGGACATCGCCGTCGGCCTCACCCAGCAGACGCCCAACGCCGCCGCCGCCGGGGAGGTCTTCTTCGCGCCGGTGCGCATCCGCAAGCGGAGCCAGGACTGGGGCCGGGCCGGCCTCGACGAACGGTTCGCCGACGCCTGGCAGCGGTTCTCCCAGGTGGTGAGCGGATGGCTCGACGTGCGGGCCGGCGCCGGCCCGGAGGCGCTGCGGGACGCGTGGCTCGAGGTCCTCGCCGGGCGTACGCCGCCCCGGGTGGGCCACGTCGTCCAGCTCTGAGACGTCGCCGATTCCGGCCGTGGCGCGCCCGCTCGGCCGATGGCGCGCTAGGCTGACGACGCGGGGTACCGATGACTGATCGCCACCCCTTGCTTCTCCCACGGTTTCCCAGCCGCGATGACTGAGTCGAGCGCTGCCGTGCAGATTCCCTTGGAGCACCACGTGCCCGACAACACGTTCGCCCTGAATCCCTTCCGCGTGGAAGGGCTCGGGGCCACCGACGACGAGCGCAATCCGATCGCGGACGTCAGCGCCGAATCCATGACCCGCCTGCGGAGCCCGTTCACTGCGGCGCACCCCGCTCGCGAGTCGGCCGGCGCGACCGCCCGACGTTAGGCCGGCACCCGGGCGCGACGGCCGAGGCCGCGCGCACCGGTCGGATGACGCCACCGCCGGGCGTGCTCGGTCAGTGGTCAGCGCTTGAGGTAGGCGGCCAGGCCGCCGAGTTCCTCGTTGGCGATGAAGACCGAACGGACGTTGATGATGGCTTCCTCGACGTGGACGGGGCACCCCCACGCCGAGTCGCCCCACGAGTCGGCGATCTTGATCTCGGCGGGTGCCGTGCAGTCGTCGCTGCCGCCGAGCTGACACCGCTCGGGGCGGGGAGAGGCGGCCTGCGCGGCGGCCGCGGTGCGCAGCCGGGCGGTGAGTTCCGCGGCTGCGGCGGCGCGCTGTTCGGCCTCGGCCCGTAGCTCCCGCTCCGCCCGCACCACCCGGGCCAGCTCGTCGTGGGCGGCTCGCGCGCGGGCGTCCGCGGCGGCCTTCGCCTCCTCGATGTGGTGGCGTTCGATGGCCAGGGCGGCGGTGCCGGTGAAGACCCGGGCGAGGGCCAGGTCGGTGTCCCGCGGGACGCGCGGCGAGCGGTGGTACATGGCGAAGGTGCCGAGCAGGCTGCCGTCACGGGCCAGGATCGGCGTGGACCAGCAGGCGGCGAGCCCCGCCCGCTCGGCCAGATCGCGGAAGTCGGCCCAGAACGGGTCGGTGGCGATGTCGGTGACGACGACCGGTTCCCGCCGGTGCGCGGCGGTGCCGCACGAGCCGACACCTTCCCCGGTGGCGATCCCGTCGATGGCCTCGTTGTAGAAGTCGGGCAGGCTGGGCGCGGCGCCGTGGCGCAGGTGCCGGCCGTCCGCGTCGGCGAGCAGGACGGAGACGAGGACCTCCTGCGGCGCGAGGTTCTCGATGCAGCGGGCCATCCCGTCGAGCACCTCGGTCAGGGGCGCCTGCCGGGCGATCTGCTCCAGCATCGCGCGGTGTTCGGCCATCAGCCGTTGCGCCTGCTTGACCTGCGTGGTCTCCACCCCGATCACCCGGATCCCGGTCACCGCGCCGGCGGCGTCGCGGCGTGCCTCGTAGGTGAAGTCGAAGAACGCCTCCCGCGCCTGCGATCCGGTGCCCAGCATGATCCGGGCGTCATGGCCGGTGTAGGGCTCGCCCGTGCGGTAGACCTCGTCCAGCAGGGCGATGAAGCCCTGACCGTCCAGTTCCGGCATCAACTCGGCGAGCGGGACTCCGGTGCGTGAGCGCTCCCTGCCGATGGCGGCGAAGAACGCCGGGTTCGCCGCCTCCACCACGTGCGTCGGCCCGGCGAGCGCCGCGAACACGGCGATGGACTGCCCGAACAGCGTCCGTAGATCCTCGTCGGCGGGCCGCCCGGCGACCGACGAGCTCGCCTGCTGGCCCGGTAGCACCGTCATGCCTGGTCTTCCTCCCACGCCTGCTTCGTCGACCGTTGCAGATTACGGGGCAGTGGCCGACATTCACATCTTGGCATCGACGCCTGCCTCCGCTACCGTCGTGGGAACGCTCCCATGAACTTAGATACGTCTATGTGATCAGGAGGAAACACGACGTGGCTATCCTCTCGTCCCGCCGCAGTTCAGCGGCCATCAGCGTGGCCGCGGTCGCGGGGCTCGCCGCGGCCGGCGTCGGTCTCGCCGTCGGCGGCGCGTCCGCCGGCACCGTGTCCGGATCGCTCTACCGCGACCCGAGTTCGGCGGTCGTCCGCTGGGTCGCAGCCAACCCCGGCGACTCGCGCGCCGCCGTCATCCGCGACAAGATCGCGAGCCAGCCGCAGGCCCGCTGGTACGCCAACTTCAACCCGTCGACCATCCAGTCCGAGGTCTCCAGCTTCATCGGCGCCGCCAACTCGGCGCAGCAGATCCCGGTGCTGTCGGTGTACGAGATCACCAACCGGGACTGCGGCGGCGCCAGCGCCGGTGGGGCGCCGGACCTCAACCAGTACCAGACCTGGGTGTCCAACTTCGCCCGGGGGCTCGGCAACCAGACCGTCCTGATCATCCTGGAGACCGACTCGCTCGCGCTCCAGACCTGCCTGAGCACCGGTGAGCTGAACGCCCGCAACCAGGCGCTCACGACGGCGACCCAGACCATCAAGTCGGCGAACCCCAACGCCAAGGTGTACCTCGACGGCGGCCACTCGACCTGGAACAGCGCCAACGACACGGCCAACCGGCTCCGGGCGGCCGGCGTGCAGTACGCCGACGGCTTCTTCACCAACGTGTCGAACTTCAACCCCACCTCCAGTGAGGCGAACTTCGGCCGCGCGGTCATCTCCGCGCTCAACGGCATGGGTATCTCCGGCAAGCGCCAGGTCATCGACACCAGCCGCAACGGGGGAGCCGCCGGGGACTGGTGCGCCGACGACAACACCGACCGGCGCATCGGGCAGTACCCGACGACGAACACCGGCGACGCCAACATCGACGCGTACCTCTGGGTGAAACCGCCGGGTGAGGCGGACGGCTGCCGCTACACGGCCGGTTCGTTCCAGCCGGACCTGGCCTTCAGCCTCGCGAACGGCGCGCCCAACCCGCCCACCACCGCGCCGCCGACGACCAACCCGCCGACGACCGCGCCGCCCACCACCGCGCCGCCGACCACTGCGCCGCCCACCCCGGCCCC